>CAILBQ010000068.1 GCA_903832475.1 uncultured Acidobacteriota bacterium
CTGGATACGCCGACGCACATTACAACCTGGCCCTCGCCTACGAACGCAAAGCCGAACGTCGCCGCGCCCTCATCCACTGGCAGATCTACGTGCGCCTCGATAAGTCCGGACCCTGGGCCGACCACGCACGCGGCCAGATCGCCAAGCTCCTCAGCCGCGAGAAACTCGCCATCACCCACCGCACCGCCAGCTTCGTCCCACCGGTCAAGCGATCAATCTCTTCCCTGCAGCTCATCAAGCCTGACCTGGCGCCCTCCGCAACTGCCTGAATGCGTAGCCAGAACAGCCTCGGCTGGGTCCGGCCAGGACTGGTCCGGTAAGCTGGATCCTGCCAGGAGCAGCCCATGCGCGAAGATATCCCTGAACCTCCCCTCGAATCCAAACTCAGCCACTTCGACGAAGCCGGCCGCGCTCGCATGGTCGACGTCAGCGGCAAGGCCACCACGCGCCGTCAGGCTGTCGCCTCCGCCTTCATCGAGCTTTCTCCGCAAGTCCTCGCCGCCCTCCCGTCCAATCCAAAGGGCAATCCCCTCGAAGTCGCACGCTTCGCCGGCATCCAGGCCGCGAAACAAACCTCGCAGCTCATCCCCATGTGCCACCCGCTCCCGCTCAGCTTCGTCGACATCTCCACTGAAATCGTGCCGACCGGCATTCGCATCGTTGCCACGGTAGCCACATCCGGCCCCACGGGTGTAGAAATGGAGGCGCTGACGGCTGCGTCCATCGCCGCGCTGACCATCTACGACATGACCAAGGCCTTGGACAAATCGATCGTCATTCGCTCCCTTCAGCTCGAGTCGAAATCCGGCGGCAAAAGCGGCGACTACCAGCGCTGAAAGCGTCCTTGAGCCCCTCCCAAATCCCGCCACGCCAACTGATCGCTGTGTATAGTTCCAGTCAAGGGGATGCCCATGCGATGCTACCGCGTTCTTGCCACCCTTGCCTTCCTGGCGTTATCCGTCTCCGCTGCCCTCGCCCAGACCTCGACTTCTCCTCCACGCACCCCGCCCATGGGCTGGAATAGCTGGAATACCTTCTGGAATGGCGTCACCGACCCGATCATCCGCCAGCAGGCAGACGCCCTTGTTTCCTCCGGCATGAAAGACGCCGGCTACCTCTACGTCAACATCGACGACACCTGGCAAGGGACGCGGGATGCTACCGGCGTCCTCCAGCCCAACAGCCGCTTCCCAGACATGAAAGGCCTGGTCGACTACGTCCACTCCAAGGGCCTCAAGATTGGAATCTATTCTTCCCCTGGCCCAACCTCCTGCTTCGGCCTGCCCGGCTCCTACGGTCACGAAGCGCAGGATGCGCAGACCTTCGCCAACTGGGGCTTCGACTACCTCAAGTACGACCTCTGCAGCTTTAACGCTCAGGTCATGCAGGTTCAGGCTCCCGGCGACTACCCGGCCCAGATGAAGCTGATGGTGGCCGCCTACGAAAAGATGGGCAAGGCCTTGCAAGCCACGGGCCGCCCCATTGTCTACTCCCTCTGCCAGTACGGCTACAACTCCGTCTGGGAATGGGGTCCTTCCGTCGGCGGCAATCTCTGGCGCACCACCAACGATCTTTATCCTGACTGGTACCACATCGCACTCAACGGATTCAGTCAGGCTGGCCTCGGCGCCTACGCAGGACCCGGCCGCTTCAATGACCCCGATATGCTCGAAGTCGGCAACGGCCATCTGACCCTCGCTGAAAACCGCTCGCACTTCTCCCTGTGGGCCATCCTCGCCGCACCCCTCATCGCCACCAATGACCTCACCAAGATGACCCCGGACATCGCCGCCATTCTCACCAACAAGGACGTCATCGCCATCGATCAGGATCCCCTCGCCCGCGAAGGAACCCGCTCCTACGCCGAAGGAGAAATCGAGGTGTGGACCCGCCACCTGGTTAATGGAGCGCTCGCCATTTGCATCATCAACAATGGCAGCGATCGCTATTCCACTAATCCCTTCCTGCTCAACCTCGCCCGACTCAATCTCGAAGCCCGGGCCGAACAGGGCCCGCTTCTCGCAAAAAATCTCTGGACCGGCCAGGAAGTCATGCTCACCAACCAGATGCCCGTCCAACTCGCCTCACACGATGTCCTTCTTCTTCGAATCGATAGCAACAACTGAATCGGACGGGCTATTGTTGTTACGACTTGAAATATCCCTTCAGGAGTTTTGAATGCGTCTCCGCACTGCCTTGCTGTCCGTCGTCCTTGCCGCCACTGGCTCGATCGCCATCGCTCAATCCGCCCCCGTCGCCCAGACCCCGCCCATGGGCTGGAACAGCTGGAACTTCTTCGCTGAACGAGTCACCGACAAGGACATCCGCGCCGCCGCCGACCAACTCGTCGCCACCGGCATGAAAGATGCCGGCTACATCTACGTTAACATCGATGACACCTGGGAAGCCGAACGCGACGCCACCGGCAAGCTCCACACCAACAGCAAGTTCCCCGACATGAAAGCCCTAGCCGACTACGTCCACAGCAAGGGCCTGAAAATCGGCATCTACTCCGGTCCCGGCAACAAGACCTGTGGCGGCTACGCTGCCTCCCTTGGCCACGAACAGCAGGACGCCGATATGTACGCCGAATGGGGCTTCGATTACCTCAAGTACGACCTCTGCAGCTTCATCCCCGACGTCATGGAAAAGCAGGCCCCGAACGACAAAGCAGCACAGATGAAGCTGATGATCGCCGCCTACGAGAAAATGGGCAAAGCCCTCCAGTCCGCCACAGCCAAGACCGGCCGCCCCATCCTCTTCTCGCTCTGCCAGTACGGCTGGGATTCCCCATGGGAATGGGCTCCTGAACTCGGCGGCAACGCCTGGCGTACCACCGGCGACGTCGAAGCCCGTTGGCAAAGCATCTACGACATCGCCAGCCAGCAGGCCGGCCTCGCCAGCTACGCCGGCCCCGGCCACTGGAACGACCCCGACATGCTCGAGGTCGGCAACGGCAAGCTTTCCCTCGCCGAGAATCGCACTCACTTCTCCTGGTGGGCCATGCTCGCTGCACCTCTGCTCGCCGGCAACGACCTGCCCAACATGAAGCCCGAAATCAAGGCCATCCTCACCAACAAGGATGTCGTCGCTCTCGATCAGGATCCCCTCGGCAAGCAGGCCACGCGCGCTTACGCTGATGGTGAAGTGGAAGTCTGGACTCGTCCGCTCCAAGGAGGAGCGATGGCCGTCGCCGTCATCAACGTGGGCAGCGACCGCAACTCCACCCACCCCTTCCACCTTGACCTCAAGAAATTGAGTTTTGTGGACAATCAGACCGGCAAGGACCTTTGGACCGGCAAGCCCATCGAACTCACCGACAAGATGCCCATCGAGCTGCCCAGCCATGACATCCTGCTCGTCCGCATCGACCAACCGAAGAGAAGAATTCCCCAGGTCCGCGTCATTCACATGGGAGAAGTACCCAAGCAGGATGCTCCCAAATAACTGGAAAATTCGCAGTCCAGCTTAAATCGGGGAACGCCTGAAATCGCGGAAACTCTGCCTACAACCGCTTCGCCAGATACACCGCAAACCAACCATCCGCATCACTCCAGCGCCGCGTGGCCTCAAAGCCCGCGGCGTTGAGCATCTCTTCCACCTCGCCGGACCGGTACTTGCAGCTGTTCTCGGTGTGAATGGTCTCGCCTTCCGCAAAACTCACCGTCGTCTGCAGCGCCCCGATATGCACCGCCTGTTCGCAAAGGCTGTTCAAGTGCATCTCGATCCGCGAATGTTCCTCATTCCACCGGATCTGATGCTCGAACTTCTGCAAATCGAAATCCGCATCCAATTCGCGGTTGAGCCGCACCAGCAAGTTTTTATTGAACTGAGCCGTCACTCCCTGCGCGTCGTCGTAGGCCGCAATCAATGCGCTTTTGCTCTTGCCATCCTGACTCGGAGCCAGATCCACGCCCAGCAGCAGGCTGTCTCCCGGCTGCAGCGCCGATCCCAGCCGCGACAGCAGTTCCTCCGCTTCTCCGCGCGAAAAGTTCCCGATGCTCGATCCGATCGAAAGCACCAACCGGCACTCGTCTTCGTCGCAAGCTTCGAACTCCATCCCCTGCGTATAGTCTGCAACCTGCGGCGATACGAAAACGCCAGGCAGTTCCTGCTCGATCCGTTCCCGCGCCAGTTCCAGCGCCGTCACCGAAACATCGATCGGCTGATACTCGACCTCGCCCTGGCGCGCCAGCGCCGCCGCCAGCAGCGTCCGCGTCTTGTCCGCGGAGCCCGCGCCCAGTTCCGCCACTTTCAGCCGGTGCCCTTCAGCCGCTGCCGCAATCATCTCCCCCGCATGCTTCTCCAGCAGGGCGCGTTCGGTGCGCGTCAGGTAGTACTCCGGCAACGCGGTAATGTCTTCGAAAAGCAATGACCCCGCCTCGTCATAAAACAACCACGGCGGCAGCTGCTTGGGAGAACGGCTTAGCCCACTGCGCACCACCGCCGCCATCGCGGCAACGGAGTCTACGGATGAGCTGCAACAGGCTTGCGAATCTGCGACTTCTGGGGAAGCGGTGGCCATATCTTGTCTTCGATGTCCTGTCCGGGTGCGCGGTTGTGAACTTCCTGCAAATGTTGTGGTCCCACCATGAACTCAGAACAATCCGGCTCAGAACGAAGCCAGCCGAATCCCCGAAAACTGCCAGCGTGTCTCCGGCGAAAAGAAGTTCCGGTAACTGGCTCGAATATGATCCCGCGGCGTCACGCAACTCCCTCCCCGCAGCACCATCTGCCCGCTCATGAACTTCCCGTTGTACTCGCCGAGCGATCCGTTCAAGGGTACAAACCCCGGATAACCTAGGTACGCGCTCCCCGTCCACTCCCAGCAGTCGCCATACATCTGCGCAGGCGCATCCTGAGCGGAATTCGCAACCGCCGCCGTCTCCAGCCGGCCGCTGTCCAGCAGATTCCCCTCGGTTTCTGTTCCAGCAGGAAGCGAAGCGGCTGCCGTCTCCCACTCCGCTTCGGTCGGCAGCCGCCTGCCTGCCCACCGCGCATAGGCATCCGCCTCGTAATAGCTCACATGCGAAACCGGCCTGTTCTTCATTTCCTCGAGCGTTCGCCGGCCGCCCAGCGACCAGGTCGTCCACTGGCCATCTCTCGCGCGCCAGTACAGCGGAGCCTTCCATCCCTCGTCCTGCACCGTCTGCCATCCCGCCGACAGCCAAAGCTCCGGACGCCTGTATCCGCCGTCAGCCATGAAGCCCGCATATTCCCCGCACGTCACCAGCCGCGAAGCCAGCTTGAACGGCTCCAGCCACTCCCGGTGCCGCGGCCGCTCGTTATCGAAGCAGAACCCGCCGCCATCTCCCACAGCCGTTCCTGTCCCCGCTTGCCCGATTTCCACTAAGCCCCCGTCATACCCGAAATACCGCATCTGCGGAATCTCGCCGGCAACCGGCTCGTCGCTCTCCGCCGCGCGATAGACAGGCTGTAACGGATTCACAAACAGCGCATGCTTGATGTCCGTCAGCAGCAGCTCCTGGTGCTGCTCCTCGTGGTGCAGTCCCAGCTCGATCCGGCGCAGCGCTTCTTCCGGAGCGTCCCCCTCCAGCAGCTTCGCAATCGCCGCATCCACATGCTCGCGATAGCGCATCACCTCGTTCAGCCCCGGCCGCGAAAACGAAGCCCTCAGCCGCTTGTCCGGAAACTCCGCGAACGTCTGGTAATAGCTGTTGAAGAGCCAGGGGAAGTTCACATCGAAAAGCTGATAGCCCGCCAAAAACTCCCGCGCCACAAACGACTCGAAAAACCAAGCGGTGTGGGCCAGGTGCCACTTCGCCGGGGAGGCCTCCGGACAGGACTGCACCATCATGTCCTCCGGCGTCAGCGGCTCGCACAGCGCTACGCTGCGCTGCCGCACCGTACAGTACCGCTCCCGCAGCATCTCCCCCAGCGAAGCCATCACCGTCGATCCCATCACAGCACCCATATGCGTCTCCATTTTCGTGTTTTCAGCCCCGACTTACTCTCAAAGGTTCCCCGAAGCTGCTCCGGCTCGTTCAGCCCAGAGTCTACTCGACTCTCGCTCAGATTTGGCTGTAGCTTTTGATGCAGCCAACTCGTCTATTTCGTCAGGGAGTTTCGAAAATGCGCGAGGAAAACAAATCTCTGGCAGCCCTCCTCTCTCTGGGTATCGTGAGCGGCATTCTCTATCTCTCTGCACCTGCCCTTTCAGCGCAGGTTCCGACACTTCCCGGCACCGGGGACGACCCCATCAGCCAGAGCCCGCGCCCGCGCGGACAAGGTGGCTTCGCAGGCTTCGGCGGCCAAGGTCGCGGCATCCTCGGCACCGTCACCGAGATCACTCCAGACCACTATGTCGTGAAAACTGATTCAGGCGAACTCTACACCGTCCACTACAGCGTCAACACCCGCATCATGAAGCAGCCACCCGGCGCGCGCACTCCAGGCCAGGGCAGGTCAGGCCAGGGCCGCAGCTCCGACTCGGGCGACGCCGAGCGGGTCATGCCTCAGAACATCAAGCCCACAGAAATCAAGGTCGGCGACGTCATCACCGCGGGCGGCGAAATGGACGCGGCAAACAAGTCCATCGGCGCCGTCGCCATCTTTCAACTCGATCCGGAACGCGCCAGGCAAATGCGCGAAATGCAGGCCAACTACGGCAAGACATGGTTGGCCGGCCGCATCACCAGCATCGACGGCACCCGCATCACCATCGAAGGCATAGTCGACCACACTCCCCACGCCATCGAGGTCGACGAGAACACCTCCTTCCGCCAGCGCCGTGACTCCATCACCCTCGCCGACATCAAGCCCGGCGAACAGCTCCGTGCCGAAGGAGCCATGAAAGACGGCGTCTTCCTCGCCACAACGGTCAACGCCATGCTCCCTCAGAATCGCGATCAGCAAGGCGGACCAGGGAACGCCCCGCCTCGCTCAAGAGGTACTGCAACTCCAGCCAGCCCTTCCGCCCCGCAATAGCTCCGTTACCCCACCAGCCGCACGTTCTCGCGCGCCCACTGATTCGCCGCCTCGTATAACCGCGGCACTTCCTCCATTGGAATACCCGCCTCCGCAGCCATCCGGTCGCAGGACTCCCAGTGCGCTGCCTCGTAGCACAGCAGCAGGTCCAGCGCCGTCCGCTCCGCGTTGCTTTCTCCCAGCAGCGCATCCCGCAAATCCGGCCGCAGCGGCATCGCCTCCACGATCGTCGTCATCGGAACGCTGATCAATACCGGAAGCAGGCTCAGGACTCCCATCAGGTATTGCTCTTTGGGAGCTCGTCCTGTAAATCTCGCGATCGACTCGCAAAATCTCCCGCGCACAAAGGCCGCCTGCAGCAGCTCAGAAGATTGATTTCCCTTCCACTGCCCGGCAATCGCTACCGTTGCAATCCGGCGAAACATCTCATCTCCAATGATGATCAGAGCTCCATCGATCGACGTCACCGTCCGGCTCGCCGCATACATCGCCGAGTTGACGATGCGTAGCAGCCGGTAGGTCAACGCCGCGTCTCGCTTCACCAGCCCGCTGACCCGCGCCACATCCAGCGGCTCTTCTTGCAGCGCCTGCAGCATTTCCATTTGCACCAGCAGATTGGGCGGAATTCGCCGGCTCTTCATCAGAACCGGTTTGCAAAAGTAGTAGCCCTGGAAAAGCGTGAAGCCCTCCTTCTGCACGATTTCCAAATCTTCCCGCGTCTCCACCCGCTCCGCCACCAGGTGCGCCGTGCAGCCGTGCAGGCTCTGGATCAACGCCATCCGTGCCTCCGCCGAGGTAACCGACATGTCCACCTTCACATAGTCGGCAATACGCAAAAACGGCTCCCACTCCGGCTTCCATTCAAAGTCGTCGAGCGCCAGCCGATACCCTGCCGCCTTCAACTCTACGCATACTCTCAGCAACTCCGCCGTCGGCTCCAGCGTCTCCAGCAGTTCCAGCACCGTCTGCCCCGGCGGCAGCACCATCACCAGCCGGCCCAGCAGAGCCTCGCGCGTGCAGTTGACAAACACCAGCGACTCGCCCGCCAGCCGCTCGATTCCGCCCGCGACCAGATTATCCAGAACATCGCGCGTCGCCGCGTCGCCATCCCCGCTGAACGCCACCGTCGGCCCCTCGCGGAACAGCATTTCATAGCCGTGAACGTTGCCCCGCGCGTCCAGAATCGGCTGCCGCGCTACGTAGCGCATGCACCCGGCTTCCCCTGTTGTCGCATCCGTACATCTTGTTACTTCCGCAGTCGTCAACTGTGCCACCTCTGACGTCCCGCATCGGCAAATCGCCCACGCTCTTCACTGTGTTGCAAAGACAGGCAAAGCACGGGTTGCATCCATCCCGCGATGGACCGAAATCATGCCAAGCGACGCTCGCCTATGGCCTGGGAGGGGGAGCGTCCAGCGTCTTGATATGGATCGTCGCCTGCGTCTCCGGGATCGTCCCATCGTTCAGCCGCACTTCGGTCGGTGCCCCCTGGATCAAAATCCGCTGCACCGCCTTCGACCGCGCCTGCAGCATCACTCTCTGCGTCACCGACGCCGAATCGCTGATCACCTGCACCGGCGCCTCCACCGACGCATACCCGTTGTTGGCCATGTTGACGGCCACCAGGTAAGAACCCGGCACCGATGCCGCACTGGGATAGACCGTCTCGATCGACAGATCCGGCAAACCCTTGTCCGCATACACCCAGTCCGCGAAGAACCATTTCAGGTCGTGCCGCTGCCCCGCCTGCTCCACCAGCGCCTCAAAGGAATCCGCCCCGGCATCCTTGGCCGGATCGTACGCCCGCAGCGCCGCTGACAGCGTCGCATCCCCCACCAGGTCGCGCAGCATCCAGAACACATACGCCGCCTTGGTCCGGTAATACACCGGCGAAATGCACGCCACCAACGGCTGCCCGTCGCCCGCTCCCGGACTCTCCGGCTCCGCCAGCGCCAATGCCGGCCGCGCGTTATCCAACGCCGCCAGCGCTCGATCCCTTCCATCCCGCTTCTCAATCCACAACGTGCCCATGAAGTGTGCCACGCCCTCGCTCAACCACGCCCGTGGCGACATCACCCACGCATGCGTCAACGCATGCGCCATCACTCCGTCCAACACATCCGGTGCAACCGCGCGTATCGGCGTCGCCAGCATAGCCGCCGTCTCAAACGGAATATCCCCATCCTCCGGCAAGTCCAGCACCGTCAACTGCGACCGCGGACTCTTGCCCAGCCATCCCTGCAAAAACGGCGTCACATCCGCCGCCGAATTCGCCCATGCCGCCATGTTCTTTTCCGATTCCGGCCGCATCCACAACGTTGCGTTGGTCACCCCGTGGCTCGTCCGGCTGGCCAGAAACAGACTGGGCGCCTCAAAACCCAGCGTTGCATCCTCCACCTTGGCCGTGGCAATCGTAGCCACCGTCGCATCGGAAGCCGCCACCACCGCCAGCGGCGCAGGATGCCCATTGATCAGCGCGATGTTTGGAACCGTCCCGCCCGGCGGCAACTCCACCGTCAGCGCCATGCGAAAATGTGACCCCGCCAGCTTCAGCTTGTGTGTCCCAATTTCGTCGAACAGCCGCGCACCGTCCCCCAAAATCACCGGCGGCGCCGACGCCGGATACCAGACCACGTTGCCAAACCCGCGCAATCCCGTGAAATCGGCACTGATTCGATCCCAGTCCGAGTGCTCGGCCACATCCTGCGGCGTCCCAATCGCCAGCAGCCGCTTCGCCGACAACGCTACCGTTCCTGCATAGGTCACATCCAGTTGCAGCGAAGCCCCCGGCGCCAGCGACTGGGCCAGCGTCACTGTCGCCTCATGCAGTTGCCCCGTGTGATCCGCATCCGAATTCAAAACCGCCACCGTGAACGGCGCCGCGACCCCTTTGATTCGAATCTGCTCCCAGTTCAGCGTCGACGATAGCTGCAGCGGCACGTGCGTCAGCGCCGTACGCCCGCCGTTGCGTACCATCACCAGTGCCCGCACCGCCAGCAATCCCTCCGCCGGACGCACCCGAACATCCAGATCGAAATCCGTAAACGTCAGCGCAGACCGCTCGGCATCGGACGCGACCGGCGCGTTCGTGACCCCTCCCACAACCGGAGCTTTCCCCGTCGCCGGATCGGCATTGACTACTACCGGCACCGAAGGCTCTTTTGTCTGTTCAGGCGTCCGATCTTGCCGCGCAGCAGGTGTCGTCCCGTCCGTCGTCTGCCCATTTTCATCAATGGACCGCTGCAGGATCACCTTGCCTTTTTTCTGCTGATGCTGCTGCGTCTCCTGCATGGTCTGCGAAGAAACCGGTGGCAGTCCCGAAGACGTCTGTCCCCCCGCCGGCCTCGCCGCCAACAGCGACACGATCGCCAGCCAGACCGCCAACCCTACCGCCGGACTAATTTTCTCCCGCATCCGATACTCTCCCGGCCGATTCTCTCGCCGTATTCGCAAGTCGGAAACGACCCCTCTCACGAACCAAGCCCTTTCAGCTTCTTCGGCTTGGACGCCGCCCCGGCGCTTTTGTCCGTTGCACTCGATGTTCCCGCAGCCTTGTTCCGCCTCTGCCGGTACGCCTCGAATAGCACCACCGCCCCCGCCGCCGAGACATTCAGCGAACTCACCCCGCCCGCCATGGGAATCCGCAGCAGGTGGTCGCACGTCTTCCGCACCAGATCGTGCAGCCCCTCGCCCTCGCGTCCCATCACCAGCGCACAATCCCCGGTAAAGTCGAACCGGTCGTAATCCATCGTGCCCCGCTCATCCAGCCCGATGATCCAGATATTCTCGCGCTTCAGGTCTTCGAGCGAACGCACCAGGTTCACCACCCGAGCAATCCGCAAATGTTCCTGCGCCCCTGCCGCCGCCTTCGCCGCCACAGCGCTCAACGGCGCAGCCCGCCGCTCCGTCATCACCACCGAATCCACCCCCGCCCCATCCGCCGAGCGCAGCAGCGCCCCAAGATTCTGCGGATCTTCCACGCCATCCAGCGCCAGCACCAACCGCGGCGATCCCGTCGGCTTGAGCACGTCCTCGATCGTCAAAAACTGCTGCGCCCGCACAATCGCCACCACGCCCTGGTGCGAAGGCGTCTTCGCCATGTCCGTCAGCGTCTCGCGCGGCTCCGTACGTACCCGGATCTTCAATTCTTTACAAAGCGAAACAATCGCCTCCAGCCGCTCGTCACGCCGTTCCCGCGCCACCAGCACGTGGTCAAACCGCCGCTTGCCCGCCTTCAACGCCTCTTCCACCGGGTGAATTCCATACAAAATCTGCATATCCCCCAGTGTAGGTCTTTCTCACCCACCTTCGAAATATCTGCTCCCGAAATCCAACCAGGTACTCATATCGAAAGCCGGGGTATGGAGAGCCAGGTGCCCCATATCTACCCGCGCCTTTGCGGGGAGATGTGGGATCCACAGCCTCCCCTTGCAAATCCGTACCCACTAAGCCCCTGGGTCCCCTTGCCGTCCCGAAACAGAACTCCGAAAATCTTCGCGTCACAAAAAAATTATCAAGACAAGGGATTTTCCTAGTCGCGCACGGCCGCTTTTGCGTCTAATCGGAGGTGATGCCCCAGTTCGCCGCCACCGCCTCATTGTCCAGCGCCCGTGAAGCACAGGATCTTGTTCGCCAGGAAAGTCTGGAGATCGCTCAGGGGTTGAAGCGCCAGGATGTCGGTCTGCTCGATGCCCTCATCGTGCGCTACCAGCATCGCCTCCTCCGCTACCTGCTCTACCTCACCAGCAACCGCGAACAAGCCGAAGACCTCTTCCAGGAAGTCTGGATGCGTGTGCTCCTGCGCGGCGGCCAGTTCAACGGCAAGGCCCGCTTCGATACCTGGCTCTTCACCGTCGCCCGCAACCTGGTCATCGACCTCCGCCGCAAGCGCACCATGTCCAGCCTCGACGAAATGTTCGAGGCCTCCGGCGAGGACGACCGCAACTCCGGCATCGAGATCGCCGCCGACGGCCCCACCCCCTTCGATCAATGCGCCTCCGGTGAAGACCGCGACCGCCTCACCTCCGCGCTCCTTCGCATGGAACCCCTTTATCGGGAAGTCCTTGTCCTCCGCTTCCACGAAGATCTGTCCCTCGAAGAAATCGCGACCGTGACCAAAGCGCCATTATCCACGGTAAAATCGCGCTTATACCGCGGTCTTGCTTCCATGAAGCCAAAGCTGGCCGAAATGGCTTTTCCGGAACGCACTGCGTAATACTGCTCGCAGCAACTCCTTTGGGTACGCCTTTGGGCTTGCGGTTACCGCTCCCTTCTGGCTCGTGATCGTTTGAGGACACGCTTTGAACACTGCCTCGCATCCCGCTGACCCTGCCGCTACCCCGGAAACACCGCTGCGCGAACCGAAACCTTCGCCCGAGTTGCTCTCCGCTCTATCCGGCCGCGAGGCCTCCCGCGACCAGGCCGCCGCCTATCGCACCCGTCGCGTCGTTCTCAGCTCCCTCGGTGTCATCAAAGAGCAGAAACAGAGTCGCAGCCGCGCCCGCGGCGTGGCCCTCGCCATCACTGTCGTCGTTTTCGCGCTCATCGCGCCTCTCGTCTGGGAAGCTACCGACAGTCTCATCGCTGGGGAACACCTCGGCGATATGGGCAGCCAGCTCAGCCTCTGGGCCTGCTTCCTCTGTCCCACCCTGCTTGGCGCCGCACTCGTCGCCGGCTGGTGGCGAAACCGCTCCTGACCAGCCTTTTGAATCCATTGCCCGCCGGCGTTCCCTCAGGACCAGAAATCCGCGCCTCTGTTGATGTCTCCGCAACTTCTCCTCTCATCTTTCCGTCTGATAGGTAGCCTCGCAAGAATCAGGTAGGTTATGCTTCGGACACAAAACCATGCGTGATCCACAATCCATTCCCGTCAATGAAGACGCGCGACTGATCCCCGTCTGGTCGATGATCGCCGCCGGCATCGCCTTCCTTGCCGTCGAATACTATTTCTGGTTTGTCCTGCCCGGGCAGCGCCATCACCCGCCAGCCCCTCTCGGTCTTCGCACCTACCTCAATCTCTCCTGGGGAATCCTCACCGCGCTCTATTTCCTCATGGTCGGCTACGTCAGCAAAGACGCGCCCCGCCGCTCCATGAGCACCCGCTTCTGGATGCTCCTTTGCTTCGTCCTCCCCGGCGGCATCGGCGCCGTCCTCTATTTCCTCCTGCGCCTGCCCGTCGTCTCCCGCTGCAACGCCTGCGGAACCCACGTCCAGTCCGACTTCCACTTCTGCCCTCAGTGCGCCTACCAGCTCACCGCCAGCTGCGGAAACTGCTTCCGCTCCGTCCGCATCACCGACCAGTTCTGCACCCGCTGCGGCCACGAAATCGCCGCCGACCACCTCCCCGCCCGCCTCCGCGCCCTCGCCGACTAAGCCTCTCCCGGCTTTTAGTCACCCCTGGTTGTGTCTGTCATCCTGAGCCAATCACAGCGAGTCGAAGGACCTGCGGTTGCACTTGCTCCTGCACTTGCTCCTGCACTTGCCTTTCCGCACTGCCTCTCCTGTACCGGCCTTCTTTACTTTTGCCTTTCTTGTACTTGCCTCTCTTGTATTTGCCTTTCTTGTATTTGCTTTTTTGTACTTGCTTTTTTTGTACTTGCTTTTCTTTCTGTCATTCCCCTCAGGGGAATCTGATTCTCGCCTCATCCATCATGCTGAGCGAATAGAGTCAA
>CAILBQ010000069.1 GCA_903832475.1 uncultured Acidobacteriota bacterium
GATTGCCGGGATCAACCAGCATGAACCGACGCTGTGCAAGCTCGGCATCGATCTGAGCGCGTTCGACGGCACGCCGCCGGAGCCGATCGGCCTCGTCATGGCGGGCTTCGATTTCTTTCCTGATCTCCAGCGCCAGCTCGACGGCATGCGGCGTCATCTCCGCGGCAATCAGGTCACCGATCACCTCATCGACGGGCCAGCCTGCGATCGTTTGGCAATGCGGTTCCCCGCGGGAGCTGTATGCGCGGTTGCAAACATACCAAGTGTCCACCTGGCCGCGCCGAGCGGCGTAATGGACCCTCATATGCGCGCCACAACGGCCACACACGGCGCGCCCCTGCAACAATGCCGAGCCTTCGCGGGGCGGTGAGGCGCGTGCTGTTTCATAACTGACCCCGTTGGCTTCGAGCAGCTTGAGATTTGCCTGGAACCGCTCCCAGCTGATGTAGCCGGGATGGGCATCCGGGATACATGCGAGCCAGTCATTGGGCTCACGTTTGCGTAGCTGCTTTTTGCCATCGACGGTCCGACGGTAGAGGCGCCGGCCGTAAGCATAGGCTCCCGCATAGCGGGGATTGTGCAGTGTGCGCATCGTGGTCGATATGGTCAGGGGCTGGAATACCACCTGCTTCTGGTTGCGAAGGCGAGATGGAAAGAACAGCCCATCTGTGGCGAACGCCTTGACGGTCTGGGAGGCGGACCCAACTCGGGAGAATGTCTCGAAGAAGTGGGCAACCGTTTCGCGGATACGCGAGTCCGGATCCAGCACGACGTCGCCCGCCTCGTCGTAGGTCAGGCCAGTTGGCAGGACACAGCGATATTCGCCACGTCGCACCTTGTTGAGGATGCCGCCGCGCAATCGGGCCTTGATCACATGCAACTCGGCTTCGCTCATCGTACCCTTCAGACCAAGCAAAAGGCGATCGTTGAAGTTGGCCGGATCATACACGCCATCCTCGTCGAGGATGAGTGTGTCCGCCAAGGCGCAAATTTCCAGCAGCCGATGCCAGTCGGCATTGTTTCTGGCGAGGCGGGATACCTCCAGGCCCATAACGATCCCTGCGCGTCCCATGCCAACATCGGACACCAGGTGCTGGAAGCCTTCGCGCCACGACGCGGACGCGCCGGATTCGCCCTGATCGCTGTCGATGACGATGACCTGATCGTCGCGCCACCCGAGGCCGATGGCACGGCCGCGAAGGCCATATTGGCGCTTGGTGCTCTCGACGTTTTCGATGACTTGTCTCATTGAGGACTGCCGGATGTAGAGGTAGGCGCCGCGTTCGAGGTGATGCGCTTGAACCTTAAGCGTCGCGTTCATGCTGTCCTCCGTTCAGAGACGGCCAAAGCCATTGTGGCGAGCAAGTGGACGATCGTGCGTGATTCAAAAACTTTGTCCGTGACCGGAATGCTGACCGGGGGCAGCACAGAAGCGGATGGCTGTCGGGCGGCGCCGGGCAAACTGGCACGAACCCAGGCCCACATACCGCGATGCAAAAGGATCGTAAGACCGGAGCGCGCCTCTGGAGGCAGCGCCCTGCCAAGCGCGGCTGTGCGTAGCAATTCGTATTGCTCTGCCGAAGTACGGGGCTGCATCGCGCAATGCAGTTGCCCGCCGCCGGTCACGCCGTTTTTTTTACACCGAGCGCGCGCTCGATCGTTCTGGGATGCACATCGAGGCCGAACTCGCCCCGGACCAGGTTCGTCAGTTCGCGCGCCCTGATAGGTTCGCCGGGGTTCACGTGAGCCTTGAGAAAGGCCAAGACCTCGCTCTGGATCTTGTGTGGTCCCCGCGGCCCGCGTTTCCTGGGCACCAAGCCGGCGATGCCTGCACCCTCGAAGTCGGCCTTGGCCTGATAGAAGGTTGGTCGAGTCACGCCATATTCGTCGGACACCTGGGTCACCGACATTTTGTCGACGGACACGCGACGCAGCATCTCGTACTTCACCTGTACGATGTCTCGCGGATCGAAGAAACTTTCCACCCCGAATTTTGGATCGTTCACCTTCAGGGGCGCTGGATTGAGCGTGCCATTCTCGGCCAAAGCGCTGGCC
>CAILBQ010000070.1 GCA_903832475.1 uncultured Acidobacteriota bacterium
AAGCAGATTCCCCTAAGGGGAATGACAGAAAGAAAAGCAAAGGCAAATGCGGCTTGATGGCATTTGGTTTTGGACGAATGGTGAGGAGAAAGACGGATGACGATAGCGGCGCAGATGGGGAGTGGGGCGGGGACGATGAAGACCAGCTTGATTGGCGCCGCGGTGCCGCGCATTGATGGGCCGCTGAAGACGACGGGTGTGGCGCAGTATGCGGCGGACTTTCACTTCCCTGGCCTGACGCATGCCATGCCGGTGCAGAGCACGATTGCCAGCGGACGGATTACAAAGCTGGATGTTTCAAGGGCGGAGAAGATGCCGGGGGTGCTGCTGGTGCTGCATCACGGGAATATCGGCAAGCTGTACCGGGTAGTGCCGAACGATTTCAGCGCGACGTCGAGCGAGGCGCGGCCGCCGTTTGAGGACGAGAAGATTTACTACTGGGGGCAGTTTGTTGCGGTGGTGATTGCCGAGACGCTGGAGCAGGCGACGGCGGCTGCGAAGGCGGTGGTGGTGGAGTATGAGACGGCCAAGCCGGTGATGACGGTGAGCCTGGCGGATTACAAAGGCGAGCGGAAATCGGTCTCGAAGCGCGGCAAGGCGGACGAGGCGTTCGCTTCGGCTCCTGTGAGGGTCGATCAGCTCTATGTGACGCCGGTGGAGACGCATAATCCGATCGAGATGCACGCGACCGTGGCGACGTGGGATGGGGATCGCGTGATCCTCTACGAGACGTCGCAGGGGGTGGTGAATGCGCGCATGGCGATGGCGCAGATTCTGGGAGTGCCGCGGGAGAACGTGCAGGTGATCACGAAGTTTCTCGGCTCAGGGTTTGGCGGGAAGCTGTTTCCCTGGCCGCATTCGGCGCTGGCGGCTGTCGCTTCGAAGCGCTTAGGGCGGCCGGTGAAGCTGAGCCTGACGCGGAAGATGATGTTTTCGAATGTGGGGCACCGGCCGCGCTGCGCACAGGTGATCAAGATTGGCGCTACAGCCGAGGGCAAGCTGGTTTCGTTGCGGCAGGACTACTTGAACCACACTTCGTTCATCGACGATGTAGACGAGGGCTGCGGGGAAGCGACGCCGTATTTGTACAGCGTGCCAAATCTTGAGGTGACTTCGGCGCTGGTGCAGCGGAATACGGGGACGCCTTCGCCGATGCGCGGTCCGGGCGCGGTGCCGGGGCTGTTTGCGATGGAGTCGGCGATGGACGAGCTGGCCATTGCGCTGAAGATCGACCCGGTGGAGCTGCGGCTGCGCAATGAGCCGGTCAAGGATGAAGGGACGGGGCAGCAGTTTTCTTCGCGGCATTTGAAGGAGTGCCTGGAGACGGGCGCGAAGAAGTTCGGCTGGGAGAAGCGGACGCCGGCGATTGGGTCGATGAAGCGCGACGGCAAGATTCTGGGCTGGGGGATGGCGGCGGCGAGCTGGGGCGCGTATCGATTTCCGGCAACGGCGACGGTGGAGTTCTGCGCCAATGGACGGATCTGCGTAAGGTCGGCGACGCAGGATATCGGCACTGGAACGTATACGGTTTTTGCCCAGATCATTCATGACCGGACGGGAATTCCGTTCGAGCGGATCGATGTGATTCTGGGCGATACGGGGCTGCCGGAGGGCGCGATGTCGGGCGGATCGTGGGCCACGGCTTCGAGTATTCCTTCGATTGTGGGGGCAGTCGATAATGCCAAAAAGACGCTGCTGACGCTGGCGGCGACGACACCCGGATCGCCGCATATGAAGGCCGATCCTGCGAAGCTGGAGCTGACTTCAGGACGCGTGCATGCTGCGGACAAGCATCCGGACAGCGGGGTGAGTTTCGAAGAGATTGTCGACCTGGCCAAGCTGAGCGGGGTGATGGGCGAAGGCAAGACGCTGGCAACGTTTGAAGATGCGAAGACCAAGGACATGTCGCTCCATTCGTATGGTTGTCAGTTTGTCGAGGTGGAGTGGGAGCCGGAGATGGCGCGGCTGCGGGTGAGCCGGGTGGTGTCGGTGATCGATGGCGGGAAGATCATCAATCTGAAAGCGGCGACCAACCAAATCATGGGCGCGGTGGTGATGGGCGTGGGCATGGGGCTGCTGGAGCAAACCATTTACGACCAGCGGACGGGGCAGCCGATCAATGGCAGCATGGCGGATTACCTGGTGGCGACGTGCGCCGATTCGCCGAAGATTGATGTGACGTTCCTGGATCATCCTGACCTGGTCATGAATGAGTACGGAGCGCGTGGGGTGGGGGAGATTGGGCTGGCCGGAGTGGCTCCGGCCATCACGGCGGCGGTGTATCACGCGACGGGGATCCGGGTGCGCGAATTGCCGGTGCGCATTGAAGATTTGCTGAAATCGAAGGTGCTGGAAGCGTGAGCGCATGACGGACCTGGAACCGATTCTGACGCTGTGGCAGGAGTTGCGCGAGACGAGAACGGAGTACGTTCTAGCGTCAATTGTGGCGGTTGAGGGGTCTGGATACCGCAAGACGGGCGCGATGATGCTGATTGCCTCAGACGGGCGAAAGTGCGGCACGATCAGCGGAGGGTGCCTGGAGGCCGAGGTGGCCCGAAAGGCTTTCTGGCACACGGAAAACGGGCCGGTGGTGCGGCCTTACTCGACCAGCGCCGATGACGGGGATGTTCCGTATGGGATGGGCTGCGGCGGGGTGGTGCATTTGCTGCTGGAGCGCGGAGAGAGCGCAGTTCCCTTCCTCGAGCGGCTGAATTCTTCGTTTCGAGAAAGGCAGGCGCTGGCGGTTGCGACGGTGCTGAGCGGGAAGCCGGTGGGGCGGCGATGCTTCTTCCCGAGCGACGAGCCGGTGGAGACTCCGCTGGTGCGCAGCGCCGCGCTGAGCTATCAGGAATGCCGTTCTTTTTCAGAGAAGCTGGTTCTGAAAGATGGAAGCCGGGTCGAAGTTCGGTCGGAATATCGCGCGGCTCGACCGGGGCTGTTCGTGTTCGGGGCTGGGGACGATGCGCAGCCGCTGGTTCGGCAGGCGAGAAACCTGGGGTGGTACGTGGTGGTGGTGGATGGGCGTTCGAACCTGGCGACGAAGGCGCGATTCCCGGAAGCGCATGAAGTGCATGTATTGCCTGCACGTGGTGCGATGCGGCTGAAGATTTTGAATACCGACGCGGCGGCGGTGATGACACACAGCCTGGAGCAGGACACGTACTTTCTTGGAAGCTTGCTGCGCAAGGACGTGAGCTATCTGGGGGTGCTGGGACCGGCGCGACGAACGGGCGAGATGCTGGATGCGATTGCGCTGGAGTGGAGCGGGAGCCGGGCCGAGCAGCTTGCTCTGCGGGAGGCGTGGAGGCAGATAGTTCATGCGCCGATGGGCCTAGACCTGGGTGGGGATACGCCTGCCGACATTGCGCTGTCAATTGTCGCGGAGGTCCAGCAGACGTTGCGCGGGGGCAGCGGAGAGGCTCTCAGGACGCTGCGTGCGAGAAGCGGCGGGTTTCGGGTGGAAGCAGCGTCGATCCCGGCGGATTGAGAAGCCCGCGTTACTGTCCGCGCTGGGATACGAAGAGCTCCTGAAACGCGTAGAGGCCGTGAAGGCTGGCAAACTCGGTGTCTGCCATGATTCTTTTACGGTCGGTGAAGCCTTCGTTGATGGCTCTGCGCAGGCAATCGATGGCACGATCGGCATTGCCGGCCCGAGCATAGGTTTTGGCAAGGTAGTAGTTCATGGCGCCGCGTTTTTCGGTAGCGGTCGGCTCTTCGATGCGGTATTGGTTCACTCGCTCAAAGACCTCGGGGTCGATGGCGAGGGCAGCCTGATAGCTATCCCAACCCTTTTTGAATTTGTTTTCGGCGAGTAGGTCGGTTCCGAGGTTTTTGTAGATCAGCGCCGATTTGGGATTGTATTTGATGGCCTTGCGATAGAAGCGTTCCGCATTGGCGAAGTCTTTGAGCGCGAAATATACCGTGCCGAGATTGTTGAGCACATCAGGATTCTTGCTATTGAGGCGGTAGGCGCTCTCGTAGCACTTCTTGGCATCGACGAGATTGAACATCTGCTGCTGAGCCATGCCCATCTTGTTCCAGACGCCGACTGTTTTTTGGGGGATCTGCGCGTAGGTTTCGATGGCTGCCTGATAACGCTTACGCGCCATCAAGAGATCGCCGGTCTCTTCCGGGGTCAAAACGGGAAGAGGGGGCGCGGGATAGGAAGGCGCTGCAGCTTTCGAAGTGGGAGTTTGCCCGGAGTTGAGGACGGCGGCTTGAGCCACGGAGGATCCCTGACCGTAAAGGAAGGGCGATTCCAATCCGACGGAGACAAGCAGGGCGAACACAACCAGATGGCGCGGGAGAGCTTTGCGAGCAGCAGCGGTTTGTTTCATATATCTGACTCTGTCGGCAGACCTGGTTTGAACTTGACGTCGACTCGACAGAGACCTCGGGTACGAATGCGAGTTACGTCGAAGACTCGGCCCTTTTCGAACTCGCGAGGGGAATTGTGGCAGCG
>CAILBQ010000071.1 GCA_903832475.1 uncultured Acidobacteriota bacterium
ATCTTGTCTATGGCATAGTTCTCTTTCTCGCGCCTCTGGTTTATTCGACCTTCCAGAAGACGGATGATAATGATGTTTACGGTAGGCGCCCCGGGTTCGTGATCGCATCTGCTATCGTCGCGGCCGCGGTCGGCGGTCAGCTTCCGGATCGACAAGATCGGGGATCGGCCCGCGGCGGAGCTGGCGCGGGATTCGGTGCTGCTTGAGACGCTGAAGGCGGTAGACCGGCATCTGAACCTGCGCACGGATTTGCGGTTGGGATCGACGGACGCAAACATACCGCTGTCGCTCGGTGTTCCGGCGGTTTCACTGGGCGCGGGCGGAGACGGCGGCGGAGCGCATACGCGCGGCGAATGGTATTCGGCGGTCAACCGCGAGCTGGGTCTGCGACGCGTCGTGCTGCTGGTGCTGGCCATGCTGGAGTGGGCGAAAAGCAGCGACTGACCAACGACCCGCTGCCGGTTAAGGGCGTTTTCCGAAATGGTGTAGGGGAAAATTTTGCTGGTATACCACTCATTCTGGTGTAAAACGCGGATTGGATGGGATACCCCCGTCCACGGTAAATCCGAAAAAGGCTCTAGCGCATGCGGGGATTGACCCAGCGGTAGGTCAGGTCCGTCAGCAGGTTGACCAGCACGTACGTAAGGCCGATGGCGAGCAGGCTTCCCTGCACCAGCGCGTAGTCGCGGCCGGAGATAGCGGTGACCACGAGGCGGCCAAGGCCAGGCCAGCTGAAGATGGTTTCGGTGACGATGGCGCCAGCGAGGAGCGCTCCAAACTGCAGGCCGACTACGGTGACGATGGGGACGAGCGCGTTGGGGAGGGCGTGGCGATAGACCACGGCGGTTTCGGACAAGCCCTTGGCGCGGGCGGTGCGGACGTAATCCTGGTTCAGTTCTTCAAGCATGGCGGTACGCACCATGCGGGTGAGGATGGCTGCGAGCGAAACGCCCATGGCGACGGCGGGCAGGACGAGGTATTTCCAGCCGCCGGCGGAGAAGAGGCCGCTTGTGCCTGCTCCGGAAACCGGCAGCCAGCCGAGGCCGATGGAGAAGACAAGGATCAGTACTGGGCCCAGCGCGAAGGCAGGGACGGATAGGCCGAAGAGGCTGACGAGGCCGAGGGAATGATCCTGCCAGCGGCCGCGGCGAATGGCCGCGAGCACTCCGGCGGGAACGGCGAGGAGGAGGCCGAGAAGCAGCGCCGAGATGGTCAGTTCGATGGTGTAGGGGTAGCGGGTGGCGATTAGATGGGAGACGGTATCGTTCAGGCGAATGGAGCGGCCCAAGTCGCCGTGCAGGACGTCGCGCCAGTAGTGGAGATACTGGATGCCAAGGGGGAGGTCGAGGCCGTATTGATGACGCAGGCCGGCGAGATCGGCGGGGGTCGCACCTTCGCCCAGCATCTGCAGGATGGGGTCGCCGGGGACGAGATGGATGAGGAGGAAGACCAGCGACACCACCAGCCAGACGACCGGGATGGTGAGGAGGACGCGGGTGAGGATGGTTCTCAACCGGCAATCACCTCATCTTGAGGTTTCTCTTTCGGCTCGACAGGTTCGACGCGGATTTGCTTGATGCGGCGGCCGTCCATTTCTGTGACGGTCATGCGGCGGCCCTCGAAGTCGATGCTTTCGCCGCCGCGGGGGATGTGGCCGAGACGCATGAGGAGGAAGCCGGCCAGGGTTTCGACGCCGCCGTCGCGGGGGAGTTTCCACTGCATCTGGGTTTCGAGGTCGCGGAGGTTGACGCTGCCCTCTAGCAGCAAGGCGCCGGAAGCGGTGGTGAGGACGGGGCGAGCGGCATCGTCGAATTCGTCGTTGAGCTCGCCGGTGAGCTGTTCGACCGCGTCTTCGACGGTGACCAAGCCTACGGTCGAACCGTATTCATCGACGACGATAGCCATCTGGCGGCGGCGTTGCTGAAACTCGCCGATCAGGTCGAGGACGGTTTTGGTTTCAGGGACCATGAGGACGTCGCGCATGACCTGGCTGACGCGCAACTCCACGAAGGGTGCGACGGCGGAGCGGGTACCGGCGGTGCGGCGGAAGTGCATGAGACGGGCGAGGTCCTTGGCGTAGACGACGCCGATGATGTGTTCGGGGCCGCGGGCTTCGTTATAGACAGGGACGCGGGAATGCTGGTGGTCGATGACGCTGGCGCTGGCGGCTTCAATGAGGGTATTGCCGGGGAGCGAGATGATCTTCTGGCGGGGGGTCATGATCTCGCGGACGGGCAGTTCGTCGAGTTCGAGGGCGCGATGGATGAGGCGCTCCTGAAAGGGTGGCAGGACGCCCATGCGGCGGGCGGCGGTGGCGATCAGTTTCAACTCTTCCGGGGAGTGGACGGAGGCTTCGCGGGTCATGGGGGCGCGGAAGAGGCGCAAGACGATCCGCGCCGAGCCTTGCAGGAGGCGCACCGCGGGCCGGGTGAGGGTCATGAAGAGCAGCATGGGGCCGGCGACGGCGATGGCCATGTACTCGGCGCGGCGCAGGGCGAGGGACTTGGGGACCAGTTCGCCGAGCAGGACGTGGAGATAGGTGATGAGGCAGAAGCCGAGGGTCACCGAGGCCAGGTGGGCGAAGACGGCGGCATGGGGCAGGCCGTCGAGCCAGCCGGAAAAGATTTGGGCGGCGACCGGTTCGCCGATCCATCCGAGGGCCAGGCTGCAGAGGGTGACGCCGAGCTGTACTGCGGGCAGAAAGCTGTCGATTTCGCGCTGCAGGCGGCGGACGCTGGTTGCTCCGGTGACGCCCAGGGCGATCATGCGCTCGAGACGGGTGTCGCGCATCGAGACCAGGGCAAACTCCGCGGCCACGAAGAATCCGTTGGCCAGAATCAGGAGTGCCACGGCGACAATCTGGAGCAGCGCGAAACTGTGCATACTCGCCTGAGTCTAACATTCAGCGGAATTTACAGACTGGCACGAGAGGTGGCGTTGGCCTCGTTCGGTTGAGGAGTTTACCTCCTTTTTACCAAGTCGACGTTTCCGCGTGGAACCAAAGCACGGAGCAGCACGTATGCCTGTCAGGGAAATTGGTTTGACTTGCAATGCGTTGTTCCGCATTCATTCTTGACGTGTTTTAGAGCAATATTCGGAGGCAGCAGTGGCAGCACGAAAGAAAGGCCGTTTTTGGTTGTGGGCCGGCCTGGTGGCGTTGGTGGTTCTAGTTGGCGGCGGGTTTGCCGTCGCGCGTATGGCATCGGGTTCCAAGATCGATCCGGCGAAGCTGGGCAAGGTTGGGCGTGGGGACATTGCACGCTCGGTGGTGGCTACGGGCAAGATCACTCCCATTACGCAGGTGGAGGTGAAGTCCAAGGCCTCGGGCATTGTGGAAAAGCTGTACGTGGACATCAACAATATGGTGCGCAAGGGACAGCCGCTGGCGCAGCTCGATCAGCAGGAGATCCTGGCGCAGGTGGCCGCGCAACGCGCGCAACTGGCGGCGACGCAGGCGAATGTCACCAATTTTGAAGCGGCCATCGAGCAAGACAAGGTGAATGCTTCGGCTCCTGACTTGCCCATGTATAAAGTCACGCTCGACCGCAATACGGAGATGGTGAAGGAAGGTCTGGTTCCGCAGCAGTCGCTAGATAACGCCAACCGCGATTACCTGGCCGCATTGAACAAGCGCGACACGGCTCATGCACAACTGGGCGTGGACGGAGCCAAGCTGAAGCAGGCCAAAGCCCAGGTGGCGCAGAGCCAGGCTACGCTCGATCAGCTGGACGAACAGCTCAGCTATACGACCATTACCGCTCCCATGGACGGGGTGGTGCTTTCACGCGATGTAGAGATCGGCGATGCGGTCAGCTCCATCCTGGTGCTGGGTTCGACGGCAACGCTGGTGATGACAGTGGGCGACACCACCGAGGTTTATGTGAAGGGCAAAGTCGATGAAGCCGACATCGCCCACGTTTACATGGGACAGCCGGCGCGGATCAAGGTGGAGAGCTTTCGCGATCGATATTTTCAGGGCAAGGTGACGAAGATTTCGCCCATGGGTGTGGAAAAGGACAACGTCACTACGTTTGAAGTTCGCGTATCGATCAACAATCCGGGCGGCGAGCTGAAAGCGCAGATGACGGCCAACGCCGAGATTCTGCTGGAAGAGCACAAAGGCGTGCTGACGGTGCCGGAGAATGCGGTGATCTTTGACAGCGAGAAGAATGCGACCGTCGAGATCCCGGACAGCAAAGGGAAAGAAGGCAAGCGCTCGATTCCGGTCAAGGTCGGGATTTCAAACGGGTCGGTCACCGAGGTGTTGAGCGGCTTGAAGGAAGGCGACCAGGTGGTGCTGCAGTAATTTTGGGCTCGAGGGCGAGCTGTTCGGAAACGGACAGGGGTCTTGCGAAAGCGGACAATGGCAGGCAGACCACCTTTCGATGGAAGACGCAAAACCTCTGAAATGGAAGGATTTTCTTGGTCAGACGTTTGGTCTTCGGCATGCAAGCTGAAACGTGCAAACACGAGCAGCGGGTTTCGCGGCGCCGGAAGTGAGACAGGGCGCGTGTAACTCCGCTCCAACCAACAGAAACCATTGTGAGGAACGCTATGAAACATTGGGTCTCCGCATCGGCTCTTGTTATCGCGCTGGCTTGTGTGCCTGCGCTGGCATCGGAAGCCACTTTCGAACGAACGCTGAACGTAAGCGGGACGGTGACGCTGCACGTGTCCACGGGCGCAGGCAACATTCACATCACGCCCGGCTCGGATAACCAGGTGCATATCTTTGGCCGCGTGAAGTCGAGCTGGGGCGGCAGCGAGCAGCGTGTTCACGACATTGCCAACAATCCGCCGATCGAGCAGACGGGCAGCATTCTGCACATTGGCGGGCATATGGAGAATCTCCACAACATTTCGATCGACTACGAGATCAAGGCTCCGGCCAAGACACTGCTGGAAGCGTCTTCCGGGTCGGGCAACCTGGATGATGACGGCGTTGGCGTGAATTCGAAGTTGAATACGGGCTCGGGGAACATTCATGCCAAGGGATTGCAGGAGAGCTTCTCGGTAGAGACGGGTTCTGGCGACATCGTGGCGGAGCAGTCGGGGAGCGGCGATGTGAGAGCGCATACGGGATCAGGCAATATCGAGCTGAAGAATCTGTCAGGTGGTCTGAAGGCGGAAACGGGCTCGGGCGATATCAAGGTGGGCGGACAGCCGAAATCGACCTGGCGGTTGAATACCGGCTCGGGCAGCGTGGAGATGTGGCCGGAACATGCGGCACTTACGTTGGAAGCCTCGACGGGATCGGGGAGCATCAAGGTCGAAGGCAACGAAATGGACACGATGCATTCGGATCATCACAGCCTGAGTGCGAAGCTGCATGGCGGTGGGCCGATGGTGCGGGTGGAGACCGGGTCGGGCGATATTCGCATTCACTAAGCGAGATCTTCAGGAAAAGTTCAACAACCAGGTGTTCCTCGGCGAGGTCTGAAGGGCTCCACGGGACGGGCCTCGCCCTTTTTTTGGACACAGGGAAAATCTACCGGGACGGCAGCCCTGATAATCTGGGCCGCATGACTTCTTTCCCGATGCTGGCGAGCACTTTTCTTCTCGCTGTATCCACGATGCTGCCAGTGCAAGCCGCTGCGCAGGCGGGCGGCCCGGCTGTTGGCTCGGAAGCGCGCGCCGACGAGTTGATCGCGCAGTTGAAGCTGACGGTGCTGCCGAAGGAGTCTGGTTACCTGGGGCTGGTCGGGACTTCGGCGCAGAGGGTCATGTATCAGGGCAAGTCGCTGGCGGTTCAGAGCCAGGTGTACTACATGCTGACGGAACGGCTGCCGATCAATTACCTGCACTGGCTGGCTTCGGACGACACGCATGTGCTGATTGAAGGTGGGCCGGTCGACTACTTCATCTTCTGTGCCGACGGGCATGTCGAAATGCAGACTCTGGGGATGGACCTGGAACACGGGCAGCGACCGATTGTGGCTGTTCCGGGTGGGTGTTACAAGGCGTTGCGGCTTCACAAGGGCGTCAAATATGCGCTGATGGCGAATGCCCTGTCGCCGGAGTTCACGCCGGACCGGGTACGGATAGGGGAAGGCTCTGTCTGGGTCAAGCGCTATTCCGGAGCAGCCCCGTGGGCGACTCCGGAATTTTTGCGCGAGTTGATTGGGCCGAACTGGACAGACAAATAGATGCGGCTGAAAGCCGGCTTTCACAAGGGAGTTACTGCGCGTAGCCGGAAACGAGCTTGGTGACGTCGTTGCCGTTGCGGGTGTAGTAGCCGGGGCCCTGCGGGCCGTTCTGCTCCCAGTCCTGGCTGGGGCTGACCCAGTAATTCTGGCCGGTCGCCGGGTCGTGGTAGTACTCCTTTTCGAGCCAGACGTTATATTCGGAGTCGCTCTCGCCGTCGCTGTTGGCGCGCGGTTTTTTGTTCAGGCTGGGCGGGTCGGGCGCTGCTGGGACGCTGGGCACGTTGCAGCGCATGGAGCGAGCTACTGCGCTCGCTTCGGGACCGCGCTGGCGCCACTGGCCGGGGCTGACCGCTGCCTGGCGCATGAGGATCATGGCGCCTCCCTGAAACGGGAAAACTTCGTAGAAGGCCATGCCTTCGTTCTGATCGTTGCGATAAGGAACCGCGAAGGTGTTGCGGTCGAGCTGTTGACGGCGGCCGAGGGTGGCGGGGTGGGCGCCCATGGCGCTGAGGTGCATGGCGACGGCGGCGTCGGGCGTTGCCATGGGCGTGCCGGCGATTGTGGAAAAGACTGCGTAGCCGGCGTAGGCCTTGCCATCCGAACTGACGGAGTCGGCGCCGAAGGCTGCGCGTTGCGGATTCTCAGAGATGACCGCCCAGCCTCGCGGACCCATCGACGAGCAATACTGGCCATGGAAGCTGGAGACACCGAGTGGGCGCGATCCGCGCTGGGCCGTGAGGGGAGCGACGGCGAAAAGAGCAACAGCGACGGAGATGGTCCACGAAGATAGGCGGGTGCTTCTGCGGTGGTTGTTTCCCATATTCTGCATGCCAAACCTCTTATCTTGGTTCGTCCACACCCAGCTTGCGTGAAAACTTGAGGAACTGAATCAGTTCAGCAGCCGGAATAGAAAATTCGCGGGGCTTGGGTACGGTGGAGACGCGTGGATAATCGAAGAGTGCCCTTCACCCTTGCTCATACGGCCGCAGCGCTTCCCTTTCGCCGCCTGCGCCTGGTTCCTTCCGCGCTGATTGTAGGGACGGTTGCGCCAGATTGCGAATATTTTTTGCGCCTGGGGCCGGCGGGCGGATACGGACACACGCCCACGGGGGCTTTGCTGCTGAGCCTCCCGCTGGGATTGGCGATCCTTTGGATGTTTCATGCGCTGGTGAAGGAGCCGGCGGCTTCCCTGCTGCCTGATGCACTGCAACGGCGGCTGCCGATGGAGCGATTTTCTTTTCGCGGCCCTTCGAGGATCGCATGGATTGTGGCATCGGTGGCACTGGGAATTGCAACGCACCTGGGGTGGGATTCTTTCACGCATCGCACCATGTGGCTGTACTGGCACTGGCCGTTACTGCAGGGCCGATTTACTGTGCAGGGGTTGGGATCGGCTCCGGTGTACAAGGTGCTGCAGCATCTCAGCACCGCGTTGGGGCTGGTGGTTTTAGCGGTGTGGTTTGCTAGGTGGTATCGATCAACAGTTCTGCAAGGGCGACTGTCCTGGCTGAAAGTGATGCCGTCGCAGAAGCGGGCGATGGCGGGATTCATTCTTGCCACTGCGACCGGCGTGGCCTTGCTACGAGGATTCTATGGTGCACGGAATCCGTATGAGGGTCGCGTTCTGGCGACATTTGCCGGCGACGCGATCTGCACGTTCGTGGCGGCGTGCTGGTGGCAGCTGGTGGTTCTTGGGTCGATGCTGTCCCGTTCGAAGCTTTCTGCCCGGGTGACCAAGTCTCGGTGAGGATGTGCAAGCCACGCGAACGGAAAAATCCATGTCCCGTACACTAGGAGCATGCTGCGCATTCTTCGCCCACTGCCTGTGGATTCGATTCGCCTTCTTGTTTTTGACCTGGATGGGACACTGATTGATTCGCGCCAGGACCTTTGCAACTCGGTGAACGCGACGCTGACCAACTTTGG
>CAILBQ010000072.1 GCA_903832475.1 uncultured Acidobacteriota bacterium
GACAATGATGCCTGGTAGCTCAGTGGCAGAGCAGGTGACTGTTAATCACTTGGTCGCTGGTTCGATCCCAGCCCGGGCAGCCATTTCCAAAGTTTGTCCAGAAGCGCCAGGCGGCGCCAGTTGGTGCCCTAACCCATTGGTGCCATTGGCTTCTGCCAAAACCTGTAGTTGCCGCAAAATGTCGGCGAGTGACATCGCCGGACTCGGAGCGCCTGAAAAGTGTGCCCCACACGGTGCCCAAATCGGTGGCACACTTTGCCCAGCCGGGGGCACAATTTGACCAGCCGGGATCCACGGCAGCTTGGCAATTTCGTCGTGGAGCTGCAGTGAAGCGACGTCCGTGTAAGCCTGCGCGGTTAGGTTCGCATCGGAGTGGCCGAGGATTTCCTGGGCCGCCCGTTGGTTGATTCCGCAGCGCACGCCAAGGGTCTGCATCGTCTTGCGGAACGAATGGAAATGAACCACGCGGCCGAGGCCGTCCTTTCGCTCGATGCCCGCCCGCTTGAAATCGCTCCGCAGGTAATCATAGGTCGGCCAGCACCACCAAAACACCCGCTGAGTCGGCTTGAAATCCTTCGGCCGGAATTCCAAGAGCCGGGCCGCCAGTTCACGCCGGAGGGGCACCGCCCTCTTCTCGTCGTCCTTCATCGTGTCGACCCGGAAGAGCACGTAGGGCTTCTCAATCTCCAGGTGGAGATCGTCCCACACCAACGCGCGCACCTCGGATTTGCGCTGACCGGTGTAGAGCAGCATCTGATAGGCGAGCAGCCGCTTCCCCGCCACCTCGAACAGCCGCGATAATTCGGCCTCAGTGAACGCGCGGTACGGCCTCACCTGCTTGCCCCGGGTCGGCACCTTCTCGACCTTGGCAATCGGGTTGCCGGGGATGCGACCGATGTTCGCGAGCCAGTTCAGAAACGCGTTCAGGGAAATCTGGTACTCCTTCTTGGTCTTGGGCGCGCACGTCAGCGTGGCCCGCCACCGCACAAAGGAATCCGCTGTGATGTCCGACACGGAGCGCCAGCGGGCTTCGGCGGCGATTCGCTTAATCCGCACGATCGTGTCGCGCAGATGTTTTCTGGCGACGCCACGACAGGCCAGCTCGGCCTGATATTCGTCCGCCAAGACGGAAAGCGTCTTGGCCGCGGTTTCCCTCATGGCACGCGGTGCCAAGAAACCCTCCTGCTCCCGCTGCGCCTCAAGCGCGAACTCCATGAGGCGCTTCTCGGCAATGGCCCGGTCGGGCGTGCCAAGAACCTTCCAGACGCGGACGCCGCTGGCTTCAAGCGTGTAGTAGCCGCGGTAGTTGGTGATGATCTTCCCGTGGCTCTCACGGGTGCGTTTGTAGACGCGGGTGCGGAATACCTTGCTCATGACGTGCCCAGTTTGTCACCGCGCTCGCGGCGAAGGGTTTCGAGGTAGCCGGCGATGTCTTCGCGCGCCACGCGCGACGCACGGCCAATTTTCAACGGAGCGGGAAAAGTGCCCCCCGCGATCAGGCGATTCAGGGTGCGCTTGGAAATCGACAGCGCTTGCGCCGTTTGATCGAGCGTGAGGAGCAGATGCGTGTCGGCGCGGGCGGAC
>CAILBQ010000073.1 GCA_903832475.1 uncultured Acidobacteriota bacterium
CGACGGCCAGGGCATCGCCAGTGAGCATCTTTACGGAGATGCCCAGGCCGCGCAGGGCAGCGATAAGCGCCTTTGCATCTGGCCGGGGCGGGTCAAACAGGTTCACCAGTCCGATCAAGGCAGGGGTGCCAGTTTCGGTGCCGCGCGCTACAGCCAGAGTGCGATAGCCTTTCAAGGCCGACTCGCGGGCCTGCACCTCTAGAGCCTCGATGGCCGGTGGCTGCAATCCGCAGGCCTCGGCGATGGTTCGTACGGCGCCTTTCATCACGCGCAGCCGCTGCCCGTTCACTTCGACTACGGCCTCCGTTCGGCGATTCTTGGCGTCAAACGGAGCGAACGAGATCGGAGTTGCTTTGGACTGACCTTCGAAAATGCGTCGATCCCTGGCCGCCGCCAGAAAGGCGAGGTCAATGGGGTCCTGATTGGCTTCCTCAGACGCCAGTGCGCCGGCCGAGAGCACGTCGATGTCCGACGCACCCTCCCGTGGCATCACGCCTGCAACGGCCAGCTGGTTCATCGTAATCGTGCCGGTCTTGTCGACGCAGAGTACGTCCATCGTCGCGGCATCTTCCGCGGCGCTAAGGCGCGTGACCAGTACGCCACGCTTTGCCAACTCTCGTGATCCCACCGCCATGCTGACCGTGAACATGACCGGTAGCGCGACCGGCACGGCACTCATCAGCAGAACGAGCAGGAGCGGGACCATCTCTAGGAGTGGTGCGCCGCGGATCAGGGAAACTGCGATCACAACGCCGAGGAGCGCGCCAACGATGACAAAGAGCCAGCGCACGACACCGGCTACGACGGCTTCGATATGCAGCGCTGGACGCGCGCTCTGCACCAGCTCCGTGGTGCGACCATAAAAGGTGTGCGCGCCAGTCAGCATGACGACGGCGTTGCCTTCGCCCCGACGAACGATGGACCCCGACGACAGGACTTCCCCAGGCGCTTTGTCGGCGTCCTTGGATTCTCCGGTAAGGGCCGACTGGTCGACAGTGAGCGTTCCGGTCAGGAGCTTCAGGTCTGCAGGGATGATGTCCCCGGTTCGAGCCCGGACGATGTCCCCAGGGACCAGTTCGCGCGCCGGAACGAGCTTCCAGATCGAGTCGCGCCGGACGCGTGCGCTGACTTGCAGGCGTTGCCGCAAGGCTTCAACGACTCCGGCGGCGCGATGCTCCTGTGAGAAACTCAATATGGCGTTGATGACGAGCAATGCGCCGACCACCGCCAGATCCGAGTATTTACCGAGCACCGCGGAAAGGATCATGATCAGTTCGAGCATCCAGGCCGAAATTCCCCAGAACTTTCCGAGGAACTTCCGGATGGGGTGCTGCTTTTTGTCAGCGACCTCGTTGTAGCCGAACGACGTTCGCCGGGCGTCTACCTCGGCGGGAGTCAGGCCAATGTCGGGGTTTACTTTGAGCGACTTGAGGGCATCGGGAATCGAGGCCGCGCCGAGATCTGGCGGGGCGACTGCATCGGGCACTAAGGGCGGCCCGGCCGCTTTAGGTTTGCCTTCGGTGACCTGCATGGCAAAGCGGCGCCTCCGGTTGATATCCGGCGAACGTGTGTTCGCCGGTGTCTAGTAGCTTGCCGACCTCCGGCTTTCGGGTGGGTGGATGATGGACCCAATGCCCCATAACATCACGAATGTTAGCGTGCGAAAGAGTGTTGCTTGCTGCGCCCCGAATCAGAATTGGGACTTGGTAGCGAGAAGTGGCCAGAACGGTTCGCAGAGCGCTGCGGTCCGGGCCAGGATTGGCGTACCTGGCATTCGAATTGTTTCAGTGGACGACGTCCGTGCGTGACCAGGGGAATGGCATCAATTGCACTTACAACTCCTACGTTCGGACTGATCGGTTTCCACGCTGGATGTGCGGCGCTCGGAATAGAGCTACTGCCAAATCTACTGCCAAATCCGGGGGTTTGAGGGGATTGCAGGGGACAAAAGTTGCGTTGAAATCAGTAAGTTATTGATTTCGTGAGTGCCGCCGCCAAGTTCGAATCCCTCTCTCTCCGCCAATATTTTCCTTATAAATCAGAGAATTACGCGCTTATTCGCGTCGATTTGTGGCTCATTTCGACTGCTCGCCGTCTCGTCCAGTCTCACTTCATCTCACCGAGTCTCGAACTGTCTCTCGTCTGTTTGAATGCGATTCGGTGCGGGACATCGGCATGCGCCTTTGCGCATCAAGACACTGTGCTTCGCTTCTAGCCCCACGTGCGGCGAAATCGAAACAGTCTGGCGACGGAACCTAGTCGGGGTTGATAGTAGAACCTGCGTCGACATCGCTTAGCAGCGATTCAATCGGCCTGACTTCACCACCACTCCATGCGCCGAGCGCAACAAATCTACCGGTCGCGGAAAACTCGACGTGGGATGCGTAGCGGAAACCCACGGACGCGATAACGCTCAATTTGCTTGAGTCGTAGAAGCGAAATCCGTCATTCTCTACGGAGGCGATGATGTTGCCGTCCGGGCTCCATGCACGGGAGCAGCCATTGGGGCTGGACATGAAGTCAACGGTGGCGACCACGCGCTTCTCCGCCAAATCGATGATCTCGACTCGGTCGCGCTCGCCTGCCCGACCGCGCCTTCCGACCGCGAGCCGGGTTTCCGTGTTGTCGAAGGCAGTCGCATTGATTCCGTCGGCATCCAAATCGAGTTCGTGCAGTGCCATCTCCGATGGTGCCCAATGCGCGAGGAGTACCGACTTTCTTGGACCTGCGGCGGATGCCGCAGAGTGTTTGCGGCTCAGAACCCATGCCGCGAAGCGCCGGCTCGGCGAAGGCTCGATGCTGGTGATCATCGTGTCGGGGAATTCAGCCTTGAGTTGCTGTCCGAAGGACCGCAGCTCATAGGTCGCGAGGACTCCATTCCAGGTCCCGTCCAGTAACCGATCGCCAGAGGGAGAAAAGGCGATCCCGCACCCTTCCCCGGCGGCCTTCGATTGCAGGCGCCCAAGGCATTCCAGGTTTTCGGCATTCAGGAGCACTAGCTCTCCGGACGTGCTCTTGAGCGCAAGGGTGTTGCCCTCCGGCGACCAGCGGACATGGGACGGGTGCTGTAACGGGTGGGCGCGTACTGTCCGCTTGCCTGTTGCCAGATCCCAAACCGAAACGTTCCGTCCGAACGAGGCTGCCCGCCTGGATTCCGGGTCGAAGCGCAATTCATATGAAGGGCCGATGCGGAGTCTCAATCTGGTCCATCCGTGACCAATGAATAGCTCGTGCTTCGTCCGCCACCCGGGTCCTTTCGCATGGCGCCGCGCTCGATGAGATCGAGGATGTCCCGATAGGCCGTGTCCTGCGAGCACTTCGCGAGTTTCGCCCACTTCGTCGTCGTGAGCTTCCCCTCGAAGCCGTCGAGCAAGCGGTTCAGCACCTTGACCTGGCGCTCGTTCAGTGACGCCTGCGCAAAGCGATCCCAGAAGCGGGCCTTCTCGAGCACGCGGGAAAGTGTCGCGCCTGAGCCCTCAATTGCGCGATGCAGGCAGGCGAGGAACCATTCCTGCCAGGCAGTGATGTCGGGACCACCCTTCTGCGTTCGCTCGAGTTGCGTGTAGTACGTCTCGCGCTCCCGGCGGATCTGCGCGGACATGCTGTAGAAGCGCTGCGGGCTTTGCTCCGAACGCGCGAGCGCAAGATCACCGATCGCGCGCGCTATGCGGCCATTGCCATCGTCGAAGGGATGAATCGTCACGAACCAGAGGTGCGCCAGGCCGCCGGTCAGCAGCGGGTCGATGTCGCCGGGAGCCGCGAACCACGCCAGAAATCTCTCCATCTCCACCTGAATTCGCGCGGCGGGAGGGGCCTCGTAATGCACCTTGCGGTGCCCGATGGGCCCCGAGACAACCTGCATCGGGCCGGTGGCATCGTCACGCCACTGGCCAACCAGGATCTTGTGCATGCCGCTATGCCCCGTGGGGAAGAGGGCGGCGTGCCAGCCGAACAACCGCTCCACTGTCAGGGGTTCGGCGTAGCGGGACGTTGCATCGAGCATCATCTCGACGACGCCCTCGACGTTCCGGTCCGCTGGTGCGAGTGCGCCGATGTCCATCCCGAGGTGGCGCGCCAACGAAGAGCGGACCGCTTCGGTGTCGAGCCTTTCGCCTTCTATTTCGCTGGAACGAACAACGTCTTCGGTCAGCGTGTTCAGGTGGGCTTCGCGCCGCAAGTCGAAGCCCAGGTCCTCCATCTTTCCGATGAGGCGACCCTGGGCTCGAGAAACCTGACCGAGCTGTGTTGCCAGTCGGGCGTTATCCCAAGTCAGCGAAGGCCAGTCGAATTGTTCCCAGAGGTACATTTAATCTCCGCATTGGGTGCGGATAAAATAGGCGAAAATCTCCGCGACGTCAATATAAAGTCCGCACCGAATGCGGAGTATGGAGGCGATCTTCTCCGCACATCTGTCCGGTGCAGCGACGGATTTTGTTGGTACCAAATGGTGGTACCGAAATTCAGTGCTGGAAATATAGCTCTTTAAATCAATAGCTTAGGTATCG
>CAILBQ010000074.1 GCA_903832475.1 uncultured Acidobacteriota bacterium
AACAAGTCGCTGGTGCTCCTGGATGAAATGGGACGGGGGACGGCGACCTTTGATGGGCTTTCGCTCGCGTGGGCGACGGTCGAGTTTCTGCATGCCGAAATTGGCGCGCGGACACTGTTTGCGACGCACTATCACGAGCTGACGCTGCTGGCCGAGAAGCTGCCGCGGGTGGTGAATCTGCGGGTCGCGGTGAAGGAGTCCTCGTCGGGGATTGTGTTTCTGCATGCGATTGAGCCGGGAGCGGCTTCGAAGAGCTACGGGATCGAGGTGGCGAAGCTGGCCGGCCTGCCGAAGGTGGTGCTGGAGCGGGCGCGGCACATTTTGAAGCAGCATGAGAAGCAGGAGCGGCGGAGCGTCCAGGTGGAGACGGCAGAGCCGATGCAGATGACGATGTTTACTCCGCTGTCGCAGCGGATTGTGGACCGGATCGCGGAGACGGATATCAATTCGCTAACGCCGCTGCAGGCGCTCAACCTGCTGGAGGAATTGAAGCAGGAGCTGGGCGAGACGGGGCGGGCGAAGTGACCACGATTCGAGAGGCGGCGGGAAGTCTGCTGGTGGTAGGGGTTTCGGGAACGGAGCTTACCGGTCTGGAGCGGGCTTGGCTGAAGCTGATTCGGCCTTCGGGGATCATCCTTTTCCGTCGCAATATCGCGGATGCAGGACAGACGCGGAGGTTGCTTGCGGAGGCGACGGAGTTTTCGGCCGCGGGGTCCGTGCGGTGCGTCGACGTAGAGGGTGGAACGGTAGACCGGCTGCGAGATGCGGTGGCTCCAATGCCTTCGGCACAGGCGGTGGCGCGGACGACCAAGCCGGCTCTGATGAAGCAGCATGGCGAATTGGTTGCGAAGGAAGTGAAGGCGTTTGGGTTCAATACGACACTGGCACCGGTGCTGGATCTGGCGCTGCCCGATTCGGCAGGCGTCATGGGAACGCGCTCCGCAGCGGCTACGGCAGCCGGGGTTGCAGAGTATGCGCGGGCGTTTTTGGCGGGGCTGGCTGGTCAGGGTGTGGTGGGGTGCGGAAAGCATTTTCCCGGGCTGGGTGGGGGGACGAAGGATTCGCACCTGGAGACGCCAGCCATCGAGCGAAGTTGGAAAGATATCTGGGATGAGGATCTGGGGCCGTACCGTGAACTGGTGCGGGCGCTGCCGATGGTGATGGTGACGCATGCCGCTTATCCGCGGACGAGGGGTGGGGAGTTGCCGGCAACAGCTTCGGCGTTCTGGGTGACGACGGTTTTGCAGAAACGTCTGGGATATCGCGGGCTGATTTTTTCGGACGATCTTGAGATGGGTGGGATCTTGAAGTTCATGCCGATCGAAGAGGCGGCCGTAACGGCACTGCGGGCGGGCATGCACATGCTCGAAATCTGCCATAGCCCGGAGCTGATTTTGCGCTGTTATGAGGCGCTGATTCATGAGGCGGAAGGTTCGGTGAGTTTTCGACGTCTACTCCTGGAGAGGGCGCGGACGGCGGGGCTGCTGAGACGGAAGCGGTTTGGAGAGATGGGACGAGCGTTGACGGCGAGACAATTGGAGTCTCTGCGCGACCGAGTGGTGCGGTTTGCGGCGACGGTGGTAGCTGCGCAGGGCGCGGCTGAGGCGCGAACATGATCGTCGCTGGGGTGATGAGCGGAACGTCGGCGGACGGGATCGATGTCGCGCTGGTGGATTTTCGGGATGCGGGGGGTGGATATCCCAAGCTGAAACTCTTGGCGCACGAGACGTTTCCCTATTCTGCTGCGCTGCGGCGGGCGGTGCTGGGGGCGATGAACGCGCAGGCCACTTCGACGGCCGAATTGGCGCGGCTGAACTGGCGGCTGGGAATGGCGTATGCCGAGGCAGTCCGGGAGACGATTCAGAAGCATCCAGCCAAAGTAGCGTTGATCGGGTGCCACGGACAGACGCTGTATCACCAGGCGAATCCTGAGAGCTATGCGGGGCGGAGGTTTGCCTGCACGTGGCAGGCTGGTGAGGCTGCGGCGGTGGCGGGAGAGCTTGGGATTCCGGTGGCCTCGAATTTTCGCCCGGCGGATATGGTCGCCGGGGGGCAGGGGGCTCCACTGGTGCCGCTGCTGGATTTTGTGTGGTTTCGCCATGCGAAGCGGGGGAGGGTGCTGCAGAACATTGGCGGGATTGGGAATTTGACGGCGATTCCACCGGGAGCGACGGAGGAACGGGCGCGGGCATTCGACACAGGACCGGGCAACATGGTGATCGACGCGCTGATGCAGGAGTTGTATGGGAAGGCGATGGATGCCGGGGGGAAAGTGGCTGCAACCGGTCACGTTTTGACGCCGGTGCTGGAGGGGGCACTGCGGAATCGATTCTTCCTGAAAGAACCTCCAAAAACGGCGGGACGGGAGCAGTTTGGCCGGGAATTTGCCGCGAAGTTTTCGTCCGATTGCAAAGCGGTGAGCTCCAGGAAGCAGGATGCGATTGCAACGGCGACGGCTTTGACCGTCGAGTCGATTGCCAGGGCGTATGAGCGCTTTGCCTCTGCGTCGATGGGTGGGGCGGAGGTGGATTTCGTTGTCTCAGGTGGCGGGGCACAGAATGCGACCCTGATGGGGCTGCTGGAGGAACGACTCGACCAGCACCAATGCAAGGTGGGGACGAGCGATCATTTCGGGCTGCCGGTGGAGGCTAAGGAGGCGGTTGCGTTTGCGCTGCTGGCGTGGCAAACGTGGCATCGGCGACCGGGGAATCTGCGTTCGGCCACGGGAGCCTCGCGGCCGGCGGTCCTGGGCCAGGTGACGTATGTCTAGCCGGATCCTGGCTGGTTCGCTGCTGATTTTCAGTTTGTTTTGGATCGGATGTCTGAACAAACCGGCAGATCACACAACCTTGGTCTTTCTCATTGAAAACAGCCCGACAAACCTGGACCCGCGGATTGGGGTTGATCCGCAGTCGGCGCACATTGATGAGCTGCTCTTCGATGGGCTGGTGACGCGGAATGAGAACTTTCGATTCGGGCCGGGGCTGGCGGAGCGATGGGAGCAGCCGGATCCGCTGACGCTGATTTTTCACCTGCGGACGGGAGTGACGTTCAGCGACGGACGGCCCCTGGCATCCAAAGACGTCGCGTGGACGCTGAATTCCATGCGCGACGGGACGGTCATTACGCCTAAGGCGAGCAGCTACGCTTCGATTGCGCGGATCGAGACGCCGGACGCGGCGACGGTCATTCTGCACTTGAAGACGGCAGACAATTTTCTGCTCAGCAATCTTTCGTCGGGGGCGATGGGGATTGTGCCGGAGGGGAGCGGGCGGAATTTCTGGAAGCACCCCGTTGGGTCTGGGCCGTTTCGCTTTGTGAGCCAGGAGATCGATAAGGAAGTGGTGGTCGAGCGGAACGCCGGAAGCTGGGAGCCGGTGACGGGTGGGGTGGAAAGAGTACGGTTCGCGGTGGTTCCGGATGGAACGACGCGGGCGCTGGAGTTGCGCAAGGGGTCGGCGGATGTGGTGAGCAATTCGCTGACGGCGGATGTGCTGCCGGTGCTGGCGGCGCAGAAGGGCTTGGTGGTCGAAAGCGTGGGCGGG
>CAILBQ010000075.1 GCA_903832475.1 uncultured Acidobacteriota bacterium
CAAGTTCACCCGCGGGACAGTTATCGCCTTCGACTTCAAGGACGCACTGAGCTTTGAAGGCGAAACCGGGCCTTACGTGCAGTACGCCATCGTGCGTATCCGCAACATCTTCCGCAAAGCGGGAACGACGCCGGAAGCGGCGCGGGCGGATTTCGCGGCGCTAGCGGAGCTTGACCCTGCCGCTCTTTCATTGTTACAGGAGGCCGACGAAATCTGGTCAATCTGGTTGCGTGCTTCGAAGCGGTCGCTGACGCTCGACCAGTGCATTGCCACGTCCGAGCCGGCTTATGTCGCGCGCCACGTCTTCCAACTCGCCCAGGAGTTCAACAACTTCTACCATCGCCACCACATCCTCACCGAAGAAGACCCAGTAAAGAAGACGCTGCTGCTCGCGACCGCAGCCATCGCCCTGCGCGAGCTAGTCCTGCTCCTGAGTTGGCTGGGAATCGAATCGCCGGAAGTGATGTAGAGCTGCTCAGTCCACCGGTTTGGGTTTTAGGCGCTTCCTCATTCTCACAACATCGAGCAAAGAAATATCAATGCCCGTCTTAGGCCGCCAAACCGGTTCACGCTTCTTTTTTCGCAGTAAAGTGCTCACCAGAGGCGCATCAGGCACTTTCTTGAATCGCTTGCGCTGACTTTCGATCGTCGTTGATCGAATCAAGGACTCTGCGGCGTCAATCTCTAATCCGGCAGACGGGCCTTGCTGATTTTGAAGAATCTCCGCCACCTTGCCTCTCGCCGCCTTGCTGCTTCGGCGCTTTGCGCGCGGAACGTTCTTGCGACTGGCCGCTGGACTTTCCCCGTACGAATTACGACCATCCAATTTGAGGCTTAACAGCTTTTTCTCATCCGGATTCTTAACCTTGCTCATGGGGTGAGCCCTCTGATCAAGAGCATATCCCCGGCCCACCTCAAATCTCAAAGAAATAACAGAGAGTAACCGTCGCTCTTACGTCGTGGCTCAAGCGCCCGCGATGAGCTAACATTTCCAGAGTGAATTCGACGAGCCCAACCCGCCCTATCCGCGTACTCGTCGCCAAGGCCGGCCTTGACGGCCATGATCGCGGAGCCAAGATCATCGCCCGCGCCCTCCGCGACGCTGGCATGGAAGTGCTCTACACCGGCCTGCGCAAGACGCCGGAAAGCATCGTGCAGGCCGCCATTCAGGAAGACGTCGACTGCATTGGCCTGAGCATTCTCTCGGGAGCCCACAACGCGCTCGTCCCGCGCATGATGGCGCTGCTCAAGGAACAGAAAGCAGAAGACATTCTTGTGGTGCTGGGCGGGACGATTCCGCAAGCCGATATCCCCGGCCTGCAGGCGCACGGAGTTGCCGCCGTCTTCGGCCCCGGCACGCCGCTCGACACGATCGTGCAATTCCTGCGCGACAATATCAAGCCACGCACAGCGGATTTGCACGCGTAGCTTAGCGGTGAAGCAGATTCCCTTCGGAAATGACAGCCAGAAAAGCAAACGCCAAAAAATCCAAACGGATCATTCTCTAGCACTCTTGGGCCGCCGCAGCGGCCGGCTGCCTGTCACGGCCAGTGACCGACTAGTCGTCCATGTCCTGCTGTTCGTCGCGGTCGGTGAAGCGGATCGCGCTGCGAATGGGCGCCGCGTATCGCTCCGGCATTAGGCATTTTTGCATGCTGGCGTCGCAGACAATATGCACCGTCTCGCCTTCGGCCAGCAGCAATTGCCCTTCCCGCGCATTCGAAGCGCGAAAGACGCGATAGGCGAATTTCAGCAGCGAGCCTTTGAGAATGACAGGCCCCGCCTCGATCAGAATGACATCGTCATAGCGCGCCGGCGCGCGATATCGGCAGTTGGCTTCGACGACGGGCAGGATGCAGCCGTCTTCCACTTCCATCTGCTTGTAATCAAATCCCAGCGAACGCATGAACTCCACACGTCCTACCTCAAACCACACGAGGTAGTTGGCGTAGTACACCACGCCCATCTGATCGGTTTCGGCGTAGCGAACTCGTAATTCGGTAACGGTGGACATGCGGCTGCTTTCTGGCCTTCCCGACTGGTGCCCGGGCTTGCGGTTCTACATCTTGACGTGATTGAAGAGGCTGAGCTTGGAGATGTCGTTGAAGATCACATATCCAAAGAAGATGATGATCAGCACAAAGCCGACCTGGTAGATGC
>CAILBQ010000076.1 GCA_903832475.1 uncultured Acidobacteriota bacterium
CTGTGGTCATGGTGAATCCAGGTTTTGGGTGCCGATTCTGGTGCCGAAATGAAGCTTGAATTGTCGAATAAGCCTTCGCGATTAAGACTCAGGCTCCAGTATAGGATTCGATAGCACTGATCGGGGATGCAGGGCGCGCGGCATGGATCTGCGTTTGATCAAGCCGGGAAACCAGCCGTTGATATCCTTGGAATGGGATGCCTAGCTTTTACGTTGAAAATTTCGGCTGCCGCGCCGCCCGCGCCGATGGGGAAGCGGTGACGTCTCGCCTGCTGTCGGACGGCTTTTCGGAGCAGGCTCTTCGGGAAGCTGATGTCGTTGTGATCAATACATGCAGCGTCACGGCTGAGGCCGATCGGGATGCTCGCTCCTTTGTTCGCAAGACGCAGCGTCTCAATCCGGCTGCGAAGGTGGTGGTCACGGGGTGCTATGCCCAGCGCGCTCCGGAGGAAATTGCGGCCCTACCCGGGGTTTCCGCCGTGGTGGGCAACAGCCACAAGGGCATGCTGCCGGAAATCGTGCAGCAACTTGCTCAGAACACCGTGGCTCATCTGGCGAGCCCTCTCGTGCCTTTGCGCTCGATTTATGTAGACGATCAGTTTGCACACTCTTCGATCGAGCATGGCGGCGAACATGCGCAGGTCGTACCTGGCGTCCAGACGCGCCCGAATCTCAAGATCCAGGAGGGCTGCAGCAACCGCTGCACGTTCTGCATCATTCCGACAACGCGAGGAAACTCTCGGAGCCTGGCAGCCGACAAGGTGCTGCATCAGGTGCGCGGATTTGTGGGGGCGGGGGGCAGGGAACTGGTGCTTTCCGGCATCAACCTGGGCCGCTGGGGGCGCGACCTCGCGGGCAATGAGCCGGGCAGTTTCGCAGAACTCGTCAGGCAAATCCTGGACGAGACGGGCTTGGAGCGCCTGCGCCTGAGTTCCATCGAGCCGATGGACTGGACTCCCGAACTGATTGCGATGATGAAGGAATTCGGCCCATCGGCGCGCATTGCACGCCATGCGCATCTCCCGCTGCAGTCCGGATCGGACGCGGTTCTTCGGCGGATGCATCGCCGCTACCGGCCCTGGCATTATGCCGAGAAGGCTGCGGGTCTGATTGAGGCCGCCGGCCCGCAAATGGCGCTTGGGGCCGATGTGATGATTGGTTTCCCGGGCGAGACCGACGCGGAATTTCAGGAAAGCTTTGATTTCATCGAGGGTCTGCCTTTCACGTATCTGCATCTTTTTCCTTTCTCACCGCGACCGGGCACGCCCGGGTGGGAGTTACATCGGCAATCGCCAGTGAAGGATCCGGCGGTGCAGGAACGGATGGCTGCGCTGCGCGAACTGATCGGCGCAAAGACTCGTCATTTCCGTCGCAGCCTGATTGGCCAGAGTCTCCCGGCGATCACACTGCAGACGGCGGAAGCAATCGCTGCGAAAGGTCGCACCAGTGCACTGACAGATAACTTTGTTCCCGTTGAAATCGACGAACTATTGCCTGCCAACCAGATGGTGCAGCTCTTCATTACAGAAATTGATCAGGCAGGGGTGGTCTGTGCGCGTTTGCGAGCATGAATTCCTGCCGCTTCCATCCACTGCGCAGAAGCTCGAAGACTTTTTCTTCCTGCGAAGTCAGAGCGATTGTTGGTTGCCGAGGACGCTTTCGCTTCAATAGAATCCACGCCATGATGAAATGGTCGCTCTTCCCCCGTTTGTGCCGGACCCTCGGCTTCGCTTTCATTTTTCTGCTTGCAGCAGCGCTGCCGTCCGCGGCCCAGGATTGGGCAAAGCAGCAAATCAACAAGTCGCCGCGCCACAGCGAGTGGGTCACCATCAAATCCGGCGGCCGCAATATCCAGGCGTATGTTGTTTATCCGGAAGTGAAAGAAAAGGCGCCGGTGGTCCTGCTCATTCACGAGATTTTTGGGCTGAGCGACTGGATGCGCGAGATGACGGACGAGGTGGCAGCGGCAGGCTACATCGCGATTGCTCCTGATCTGCTGTCAGGTGCGGGACCGGGCGGCGGAGGCAGCAGCAGCTTCCCCGACCAAGATGCGACGGTAAAGGCCGTTTTTGGATTGAAGCCGGAGCAGGTTACCGCGGACCTTGACGCTACCGCGGATTATGCCAAGAAGATTCCCTCCGCGAATGGCAAGCTGGCGGTCGGCGGGTTCTGCTGGGGTGGAGGCCAGAGCTTCAGCTTCGCAACGCATCGCAAAGACCTGGCCGCGGCGTTCGTTTTCTACGGTCCTGCTCCTGACAAGGTGGCGCTGACTTCCATCACGGCTCCCGTCTACGGATTTTATGCCGGCAATGACGCTCGTATCACATCCACGGTTCCGGCAACCACGGAAGCGATGAAAGCTGCGGGAAAGAAGTACGAGCCGGTCATTTACGAGGGGGCAGGACACGGATTCATGCGGGCTGGACAGGCTCCCGACGCGAGTCCCGAGAACAAGAAGGCGTGGGAAGAGGGTTTCAAGCGCCTGACTGCGCTGTTGAAGGGGATTTGACCCTCGGTTTCAACCATCAACCGGAAAGGGCGACCCGACGGGGTCGCCCTTCTGGCTTTCTGGCCGGTCCATTGTCCGTCAGTATCCGGCGGTGAAACGTTGCCGCTCATGTTTTGGTGCTTCCAACTCGTCCACCAAAGCAATTGCGAAGTCTTCCATGGAAATGCGGCTGTTTCCTTCGGCGTCGGTTAGGAGCTTGTCTGTTTCTAGGCGGAATTTGCCTGTTCGCTCTCCGAGGTCGAAGTACGCTGCCGGGCTGAAGCAGGTCCAGTTCACGTCGGACTTCTTTGCCAGTTCCAAGGCCTTGCCATGGGAAATCGCAATGGGCAGCCACTCGGCCGGCAAGTGTCCGCTTTCGATCAGCGTCACGCCGGGAGCAATTTCCAGGCTTCCTGCGCCGCCAACAAATATGAAACGCGGCACGCCAGCCTGCTTGACTGCATCCAGAAAGCGCTGTGTCACGGCAAGGAGCTGGTCAGTGTCGTCGGCGGGTGGCGCGTAGGCGCTGACGACCGCGTCGGCTCCGTTGATTTTGCCGGCGATCGCGTCCGCGGAGGAGACATCTCCTTCCACGATGGACAAGCCTGGAAGCGAGTCCACTTTGTGGGCATCGCGAACGATGGCCGTCACGGAATGGCCGCGGGAAAGAAGTTCTTGAAGGATCCGGCTACCGGATTTGCCGGTTGCTCCGTAGAGTGCGACGTGCATGCAAAACTCTCCTGGGCAGGAATGCCCTGGCTACTAGATGGCGCAACTTCCCGTTTTGGCGCGAAACTTCACGATGCCGCTCTCAGACGCTGCATCCTTGCCCGGCATGCTGCATCCTACCGATGGTATACTCGGAGCGCGAGCCTGCGGTTGCATCAAGGATCCAGGCCACACCATGGAGGAGAACCATCGCACTCGATAAGCGTTCAGCAAAGCAGTTTATTCGCATCAACGAAAGAATCCGGGCGCGTGAAATCCGCGTCATTGACGAAAACGGGGAACAGATGGGCATCCTGCCGCCATTTGAGGCGCTGAAGATTGCCCGGGAGCGCGGCCTGGACCTGGTCGAAGTTTCTCCCAACGCCGTTCCTCCCGTCTGCCGCATCCAGGATTACGGCCGTTTCCTCTACGAAAAAGACAAGAGCGAAAGCGCCGCCCGCAAAAAACAAAAAGTTATCGTGGTCAAGGAAGTCAAATTCTCGGTCACGGTGGACGAACACGACTACCAGACCAAGAAGAACCAGGCCGTGCGGTTCTTGAATGATGGCGACAAGGTGAAGGCCAGCCTGCGCTTCCGTGGCCGGCAGATGGCGCACCGTGAGCTTGGGTATGCCATCATCAACCGCCTCATTCAGGATATTGGCGAGGCCGGCGTCGTGGAGTTTATGCCGCGCATGGAAGGCACGATCCTGCACGCCATTATCGCTCCCTCGAAGAAGGCGGCTGAACAGGCCAAGCCCAAGGCTGCTGCTCCGGTCCAACCAGCCCCGGCCAAGCCGCAGGCTCCGCCTCCCGTTCAGGCGTAACGCGAATCAAGAGCTACAAAGGCCGTTTCCCTCCGGAGACGGCCTTTCGCTTTGGATTGGAAGACGTCTTTGATTTTTCCAGCGAACCGGCCGACGCGATATATGCTGGCGAAATGAACAAGACAATCTGCGGCTTCTGGGCCATGGGGCTCATTGTGCTCACTTCGCTTCCTCTGCGCGCGGGGGCGCAACAAGCAGAAACCTCGCGGTTCCCGACCAGCGAAGATCTGCGCCATATCAAGGCCCTTGGCGCTCCGCTGCTCTCTCCCGACGGTAGCCAGGTACTTTTTACCGTGACGGACGCTACGGCCGATGGAGCCAAGGCCCATCTTTGGACAGTGTTGGTCGCGGGTGGTTCTGCGCGGCAGCTGACTTATTCGCCGGCTGCGGACAAGCGCGGCGAGCGCAGCGCCACATGGGCTCCCGACGGCAGCGCGGTCTTTTTCACGGCCAAGCGAGGAGAAACTGCCCAGCTCTATCGGCTGCCCATGGCGGGAGGAGAAGCCCTTGCGTACGACTTGAAAGTGGTTCCGGTGGTAGACGATTCCAAGGAAAAGGACGCGATACCGCCAGCCAAGCCTGACCCCGCCCGGCCTATTCCGGACGCCGCCAAGCCCAGCCCGGACCCCGGCAAGCCCGAGCCGCTGGCCATCAATGTCGGGGGGTATGCTGTTTCTCCTGACGGTCACTGGCTGGCCGTCTGGGCGATGGACCCAGAAACGCCCGGGGAAAAGAAGAACAAGGAAGCGAAAGCCGATGCCGTCTGGGTCAACCATGACCGCCATGGGCAACGACTTTACCTGGCCGCGCTCAAGCCCGATGGTTCGCTGGATGCTGATTCCGCCAAAGCATTGAAGCCGGTGGCGCTTGCCCCGGATGTGCATTCCGCGTCATGGTCTCCGCGCAGCGATCGTCTGCTGGTCGTTACGGAATTGCCCAACGACGCGAGCGACCTGGGGCCGGCATCGATGGCGTGGCTGGTACCGGTCAACAGATCTGGCGCCGAAACTCCCGTTGGGCTGAAAGCCATCCCCGCGACGGTTGCTGGGGATTTTGCCTGGAGTTCCGATGGCACGCAGATCGCCTATGCAGCTCAGACGCCGGACGATGCCCCTCCTGGGTCGGAAGAGATGTTCGCGCTGGCGTTGCCTGCCACCGGCGGTGCGTCCGAATCGGCTCCGGTTCGGCTGATGGCTGATTTCAAAGGCAGCCTCGGTCCCGGCCAGCCTGTTTTTCTTTCCGAAGGCAAGCTGTTGGTGCCGGTTGCCGAAGGTACACGCCTGGCAGACCGGTCCTTTGCTCTCGACGGGAAGTCGGGTTCGGATGCGGTTCCTCAGTCGACCGCGCTGGTCATGAATCTCGGGACCAATTCGAAACAAACAGGCTGGACGTGGCTGGCGCAGAGCAGCGATCAGCCGCAGACTCTCTGCTTTGCCTCCAAGGTGGGGGGAGACTGCCAAAAGCTTCCGACACCGGAGTTGGCTTCGCAGCATTTTCTCGGCGTCAAGTCGCAACTGGTGGAGTGGCAGAACGATGGCCTGACGATTCAGGGTCTTCTTTATCTTCCTCCGGGAAGCGAAAAGGGCAAGGTTCCCCTGATCATCGATGTCCACGGCGGGCCTCTGGGCGCATGGGAAGATCGCTACGAAGAATGGTCGGGGTTCCTGATCGGCCATGGCTGGGCGATTCTTCGCCCCAACCCGCGCGGGTCGAGCAACTACGGCACAAGATTTGCGGCTGCGAATAAGAATGACCTGGGCGGCGGCGACTTTCGCGACATTATGGCCGGCTTGGATGAGGTGATCAAGAAATATCCTGTCGACCCCAACCGGCTGGCGCTGATGGGCTACAGCTATGGCGGGGAAATGGCTGGATTTGCCGAGGGCAAGACGGATCGCTTCAAAGCCATCATTAGCGGCGCGCCGGTCATCGATCAGTTCAGTGAATATGGAACGGAGCGCGGTTCGTGGTATGACCGCTGGTACTACGGTCGGCCGTGGGAGCACATGGAAGATGCCTGGAAGCAGAGTCCGCTTGCCGGCGCAGCCAAGGCAAAGACGCCGTTCTTGCTACTTCAAGGCGAAGAGGACGGGACCGATCCCTTAGGCCAGTCGCAGGAAATGTACCGGGCGCTGCGGCAGATGGGGGTTCCGGTCGAGATGGTCAGCTATCCGCGCGAGGATCATGGACCGCTGGCCTACGGCATTTTCGGCTTTCCGGCGGCGGAGCCTTGGCATGGCTTTGACGCTCGCCAGCGGATCGTTCAGTTCCTCGAGAAAAACCTGGGAGAGCAAGCGAAATAGCCAGGGCGATGGGGCTAGCGTCCGGTTTTCGGTGGAGAGGCGAATTTAGAGGCGGAAAGTCCAGCCAATCTTGGCGGTAATCGATTCTGCAGTCGGCCCCAGGTTGATGCCCGTCCGGGTAACGTCGCGAGTCCATGCGCGATCCCAGATTACAAAGAAGTCGTCTCCGGGTCGGAAGGTCCAGCGCAGCCGTGTGTTGCTGCTGAGCGCGTAGGAGATGTTGTCGTATTGGATGAACGTGCTGAGCGACAAGTCCGGATTCCAGGATAGCGCGCCTTTGAACTGCCATAGTTTTTCGACGAAGTTTCTCTGTGGCGTGTGGGCGAAATAGTTGTCTCTGAGATGCCTGTAGGTAGCTCGGTTTGGTTGGCTCAATTAACGGGCTCAAAGCAATGGCAGTA
>CAILBQ010000077.1 GCA_903832475.1 uncultured Acidobacteriota bacterium
CTACACGACGCTCTTCCGATCTGTGCCCGGCGCAGGTAGTCTTTGCTGGCGGCATCAGCGCTGGCGGAGCCGGTGTCTCGGTCTGGTTCCCGCTGGGGCCCGGCGAGCCCTATCGCCCCTGGTACCCGGCCAGTCCTGAGTACATTAATCGGGTCAACATCACCAACATTCATGAATCCAATGTGGTGCACATTCAAAACAACTACACCACCATCATCAACAACACCACCAACATCACCTACGTGAATCGCACCGTGGCAGTGACGGCGATGAAGCAGGAAGACTTTGCTGCCGGCCGACCCACCAAGGCGGTTGCTGTGAAAGTAGATCCGCAGCAGCTGGCGCATATCCAGCCGGCGCGTCCGGAAGCCAAGCCCCCGGCGCAGCCGGTCATCCTCCATCCCGTTGCCAAGCCAGCCGCCGCTCCAGCAGCGCGACCCGTGCTGATCAACAACAAGGGAGAGCTGGCAGCGGCGGTGCCTCATGCCAAGCCCATGCCCGCGCCGGTAAAACCGGTCGAGGCCCCCAAGCCGATTCCTGGCCGCGCGCCGGCAGGTGCTCCGTCGGTTGGCGGTAAGCCGGTAGCCGCACCGCCGCCGCCGGCCAAACCAGCGGTTGAACCAGCCAAGCCGATGGCCGCACCCATGCCGCCGGCCAAACCGGCGGTTGAACCAGCCAAGCCAATGGCCGCGCCCACGCCTGCCAAGCCGCCCGCCCCAGCTGCCACCAAGCCGGCTCCGCCCGAAACTCTGAAACCGCAGCCCAAGGCCGTAACTCCGCCTCCCGCGCCCAGGCCCGTGCCTCCGGCTCCTAAAGTCGAACCCAGAGAGGTCCCACCACCGCCGGCTGCGAAACCCGTACCCCCGGCCAAGCCGGCTCCAAAGGACAACAAGAAGCCTGAGGATAAAAAGAAGCCCAAGGAAGACGAACCGAAATAATTTTTCTTCGAACACGAAAGCCCCACCTGAGCCGCTGCCGGCCGGGTGGGGCTTTTTCTTGTCCGGAAGCATCGCGCAGGGGCGATCTGGGCCAAGCTTGCTGGTCATTCTGTTCGCCTCACAACGGTGACGCATCACGGCAGAGGGTGTGCCTACGCCCACCGGCTACAATTTTGCCATGAGCGATTTGAGGACGATTCTTCACACCAATGAGGCGCCGCGCGCCATCGGGCCGTACTCCCAGGCCGTCCGTGTCGGCAACCTGCTATTTACCTCCGGTCAGGTCGCGCTGCACCCGGAAACCCAGGAAATGGTTGGCGCCACCATTGCCGAACAGACAGAACAGGTCTTTCGCAACTTGAAGGCCATTGTCGAAGCCGGCGGAAGCAGCTTCTCCCAGGTCGTAAAAGCCACCGTTTTTCTGTCCAATTTCGACGATTTCGCAGCCATGAATGCGGTCTACGCAGAGCACCTCGCAGCCGCCGGCGCCCAGCCCCCGGCGCGTTCCACCGTCGAAGTTTCGCGCCTGCCAAAGAACGCCCTGGTCGAGATCGAGCTGATCGCTCTGGTTGGAGAGGAAGCCAAGGCCGAATAGGGCGATTGCCCAGGCTTGTTCCCACTTGAGGAAGGCGCCTCATCTTCTCTTCACCGGCTGTCGCGATCCGCCCCGCCAAGCTCCTAGACTGGGTTAGGCGAGGCTGGATCACCATGCCGATTGAGACAGATCGATTGAGCGCGGAACTCTTGCGAATGGCGGACGAGAACGCTCCCGGCCGGGAGTTTTCGGTGGCCATCGCAGAGCTGGCGCGCAGCGGACGATTCGCTCAGCTGGAAGAAGTTCTCCCCAACGTCGTGTATCAAGAATTGCAGGACCGTTACCGGCTTGACCCGGCCGGGTTCGCGCTGGAGTGGGAGCAACTGGCTCACGAGATGCAGAAGGGCTTCGTCCAGCACGCGCGCCAGCGCCTGACATCGTTGACTCGCCTGCAACAGGCGGGCAGCGACATCACGCCTGCCTGGCAGTCGATTCAGCGCGCTCTTGATTCACGGCAGAACGACCTGCTCCGCGCAGCGGTTGCCGAAGAATGCCTGGATCTCATCGAGCCGGCAGTCGCCCGCGCCACGCATTTGCGCGAGTGCGTAGTCGAGTCCCCTTCATCCGAAGAGGCTGATCGCTACCTGGATGAAGCCACACGCTGCTATTTCTTTGCGCTCTTTACCGCGTGCGCCGTCATGTGCCGCTCGGTGCTCGAGGAGGCCATCAAGCAGAAGCTGCCGGAGAACCTGAAAACCATGGTGCGCTCGCGCTACCGCAACGCCGCGACTCTGGGCAATCTGCTCCACGAAGTGAACAACAACCTCCACGCCTCAGGGATCGACGCCGGCTTCCCGCGCCTCGCCAACCTGGTCAACGACATCGGCAAGAAAGCCGTGCACCAGGGGCTGCTTTCCGAGGATGAAGCGCGAACCTGCCTGCAAAACGCGCGCGCGGCGCTGCAAATGCTGCTGCAGGCCTGAAACTCTCCGATCGCGTTCAACCAGGGTGGTGAACGGATCGTGCCTGCTGCCAGCAACCGCGCACCAACATCAGCGGGGCGGTGAGAGGTTTCTGCTACGAGGCCTTTTGGCGGAGCTGCTGTTCGGCGCGGAGCCAATCCTGCTCGGCATAGCCATCCTGCCAGCCGCGCTCAGCCCAATACTGCCGGGCAAGCTGCTCGATCTGCTCGTGGGTGACGACCTTCTCAACCTGGTGAATCGAAGTTTTCGCGGCTGTGGTCTTGGTTTCCGTCTTGGCTGCCGCCTTTTTCGGCTTTGCCGGGGCCTTGGCCTTCTTCGTTGCTTCTGCCATGTACGTCTCCTGAAGTTTGGTTATCGAACGGGGGTTTTCGCCACCAACGTGCGGGGCATCCACTCTAGGATACGAAAATCCAGGCCATCCCGGAACCCCTTGACGGCTGCCCGGTATCTTGTTACGCACTCGAAATGGCTGTTCTAAAGGAGTTAGTAACCGAAAAGCCAGGGAGTGCTCGGAAAGCAGGCCCTGGCCGGTGCGGCTTCTAGTTCAGTATGCGAGATGCGCGCCCGGCCTACTTGGCCACCACAATGACCGTCGCGGAGTGAGCGGGATACTTATATTCGAGCGCATTGGAGGCTAGCGAAATCTTGCCCTCAGGCGTAATTTTCTTCAGATTCGCGCTGCTATAGCTGTAAATTTCCGCCGCACCCGCGCTGGTGAAGTTGCTGATGGCGAGCTTGGTCTGGATGGCCGCGGTGGTCTTGTTGATCACCACCAGCGTCAGCGCCCCATCCGACGGCCGCGTGGCTGCGTAGATCGAAAGCTCGGCCTGGTTGGTGCTGGTGGCCTGCACGCCATTCGATCCAAACTGGCCGCCGTTGCCGTCGTAGTTGCGATACAGGCGGAAAGCGTAGGCGATCGGATCGGTCGGCGCAGGCGCGCTCCACATATTGGCGAAATTCAGTTGCTGCCGGCCAAAAATCCCCAGCACGTCGGCTTCGGCCAGCGCGTCGGTGATCAGCTTGTGGCCGCTGTCGATCGAATATTCCGAAAGCGCCAGCTTGGTCCCGGGATAATAGGTATTGATCCACGACTGGAAGCGCGGAATCAGCTGCATGGGTCCGTCAAAATACCATTTCTCCACCCAGGTGCCGCCGTTGTAGGTCGGATCCCACAAGGTACGCGTCGAGGCCAGCTGGCTTGCCGCGTCGGTGAACTGGAAGTAGTAGTGCTCGTCAAAATAATCCAACAGCCGGGTGCCGTGCGCCTTCTGGTAGGCGGCCATCTGCTGCAGGTAGTATTGGCCGGCCAGCAGGTTGTTCTGCGCCGAAGGCGTCCCGATCCAGCCGCCCAGGGTGAAGTCCGACGGGCCCAGGACCGCTGCCGTCGGATCTGCCTGTTTGATGGCTGCGGCATACTTTTCTCCCAGCGCCAAAATGGCCGGATAATTCGGGTTTACCGGCTCGATGTCGCGGTGAGTGTTGCTCCAGCCGCTGGGCTCGTTGTCGAGCTGGTAGAAGGGAACTCCGCCCTTGGCCGCGGTACCGAAGGTCGCCACCAGATGCTGGACGAATCCTTGCTGCAGCGCGGTGGTATTGGCGATGTTGTTCGCGCCGATGTTCTTGTCCAGCAACTGCGCGCCCGCTGTGGTGATGCTGTTGCCGCAGGTTTCCCCGTTGGGATGCACGTACGCATTGGTCGACTGCTGGGCCCCGTAGACTGAGGTGGGAAAGCTGCAGTTGTATTCAGAAGCCTTGTTGACATAGGGAATAATCGGCACCGTCACCAGCGCGCCCGCGCCGGCCGGCTTGTAGGTCTTGACCATGGTGTCGACCTGGCCTCCGGGAACAGGATTGCTCAGCCCGTCGCCGCCGATGAAATACCAGTCGAAGCCGGAATTGCTGGAATCCAGCTCCCAGTTGTAGCGCGACGCTCCATCCCCGCCCCAGCGGATATTAGGCACCTTGATTTCCTCGGCAAACGCGGCATTCAGGCCGTAGTTGGCGATTCCGTAGATATTGGGACTGATAGCGTGCATGCCTGCCGTGGCATTGACGGTCAACGTCGGAGTCTGGGCCTCGATCATGACGGCGAAAGCGAATAGATAGACGAGTAGAGAGACAAGGCAGAGGACTGCCCGTTTGGTAATCATTATAGTGCTCCTAGGTAATGGTGCTTTCTATTACCTGGAGTCTACGAGCCGGATGTCAGACTGGCAAGGTATTCCTTGTAAATTTCTGTGGAATCATTCCTCCCCATGATGCTTGTCGAGATCTTCGAATCGCGTGTACTGCGACAGGAAGGCCAGCTCGATGGTGCCGGTGGGGCCGTTGCGTTGCTTGGCGATGATGATCTCGGCCTTGTTCTTGTCCGCTTCGGCTTCGTCCTTGTCGCGGTTGTAGTAGCTTTCGCGATGGATGAAGGCGACCACGTCGGCGTCCTGCTCGATCGATCCGGATTCGCGCAGATCGCTGAGCAGCGGCTTCTTGTCGTCTCCGCGGCGCTCGCTGTTACGCGAGAGCTGGGAGAGCGCAATCACCGGCACGTCCATCTCTTTTGCCAGCGCCTTGAGGCCGCGCGAGATGGCGGAAACTTCCTGGGTGCGGTTCTCATGCCGCTTCCCGCCTTGGGACGGCAGCGACGCCGTCATCAGCTGCAGGTAATCGATCACGATCAGGTCCACCTGGCCACCGTTGGACTGTTTGAGACGGCGCGTCTTGGCTCGCATCTCGGCCAGCGAAATACCCGGAGTGTCGTCGATAAAGACCTTGGAATCGACCAGCTCTTCCAGCGCGTGACGCAGCTTCTGCTGGTCTTCGCGGCCCAGGAAGCCGGTCTGCAGTTTGCGCTGGTCGACCCATGCCTGGCTGGCCAGCATACGTCTGAGCAGGGCTTCCTTCGACATTTCGAGCGAAAAGACGGCGACCACCGCCTTGCCCCGCACCGCCGCATTTTGCGCGATGTTGATGGCCCAGGCTGTTTTGCCCATGGAAGGCCGCGCCGCGATGATGATCAGTTCGCCCTTTTGCAGGCCCGAGGTCATCTTGTCGAACTCGGTAAAGTGCGTGGCCAGGCCAGTGACTTCTCGCGCCTGGCTGTAGAGGTTGTCGATACTTCCGAACGACCCGGCGACAATGTCTTCGAGGCTCGCCAGCCCCTTGTTGATGCTCTTTTCGCCGACCACGAGAAGCTGCGCTTCGGCGGCGTTGAGCACGTCCAGCGCCGTCTCGCTCTGGTCCGCCGCGCGGGCAATCGCTGCCGAGCAGATCAACATGAGCTGGCGCAGCAGGCTCTTGTCCTTGACGATGCGGATGTATTCGTCAATGATCGGCCGGCGCGGCAGCCCCTCGGTCAGCGACGAAAGATACGCGACGCCGCCTACCGACTCAACTTCCTTGTACTTGGCAAGTTCGTTGGCCAGCGTGACCAGGTCGACAGCGTGGCCGCTGCCGCCTAACTCCACCATGCGCAGGTAGATGCGCTGATGCGAGTCGAGCGAAAAGTCTTCCGGCGTGAGCTTTTCTTCGGCTTCGGAGAGCGCCTGGTTGTCCAGCAGGATCGCCCCCAGGATGGTGCGCTCTGCTGCCAGGTTGGCGGGTAAACCTGTGTCCAGGGAATATGGGGAGATCGCGGCCATGTGTCTCCAGTGTAGAAAATTCTGAGCCGAAACGTTTCCGCGAATGTCTTAACAACTGACGCTCTTGTGTTGAAAAGTGGCCCAGCCCCGCGCCCAGCCTGCTTACACGCGAGCGTTATCATGATCTATAGGGGTAAACGCCTATGAAGCACCTTTTTCTTGCAATCCTTGCAGTCCTCGCATCTTCCGTTTCGGCATTTGCCCAGACAGCTACAGCGCCAGCCGCCGTGACGTCCGCCGAGTCGCCTGAAATCCGCGAGCTGCAGAAAGTCGAAGACAACTGGTCGAACGCGTTGAACCAGCGCGACCAGTACGGGCTTGAGCTGGTGCTTTCGCCGCTTTTTGTGAATGTCTCGGCTACCGGCGACGTGACCACCCGCAACCAGCAGGTCGTCAATCTCATTAACCAGGAAGACAAGACCGCGACCCTGGAGCAGCGTGTCGTCACCGTGCGCATGCTGGGCGATGTGGCCGTGGCCAATGGCACGTATTCCTACACGCACAAAGTAAACGGCGCGCTCACCGATGAAAAAGGCGTATTCACGCATGTCTTCCAGCGGCAGCACGGCACCTGGGTATGCATGAACGCGCAGCGAACCATGCTGCGATCCGAGGCTCCGACGAAAACCAGGGCCAAGGCGGACAAATCCAAGAGCAACGCTGAGCTGCCCTTCCACATCCCCCTGTTTTCGAAAAGCGACAAATCTTCAGATCAATAGCCGCTGCGACGTTCAGATTGCCTAACGGTTGTACTTTTTCAGCACCTGTTGCAGCTTGTCGTGGGGAAGTGCTTCCACGGTGTGTCCGTCAATGCCGGTCATCGTGGTCGCGCCCACCATCGCATTGATGATGGCCTCTTCGGTGGCTTCGACGGTCGCGGTAAACAGCGGGCTGATGCGGTCATTCGCTACCGTCAGCACCTGGTTTGGCCCCGGCGACTTGTCGGCGCCGGCATTGGCGGTCGAGAATGCGATGAAGATGTCTCCCGATCCGTTGCCGGAGGTTGAGCCAGTTCGCGCCAGTCCCATCGTCGCTCGGCGCGCCAGGCGCTTGAGTTGCGTCGGCAGCAGCGGCGCGTCGGTGGCCACCACGATGATGATCGAACCCATATCGCCGGCGGTTTCGCTGCCCAGCGGCTTGACCAGATTCCCGTAAGGAGCGCCGTCCGGGATCTCCTTGCCGACGGGCACGCCGGCCACCGTCAACTGCGGACGCCGCCCGCAGTTGCATTGCACCAGCACGCCCACCGTATAGCCGCCCGCATCGTCGGGCAGCTTGCGCGAGGCAGTGCCAGTTCCACCTTTGAATCCGTAGCACACCATGCCTGTGCCGCCGCCCACATTGCCTTCGCGAACCGGCCCGCCGTGGGCGCCATCGAGCGCGGAATACACGTGCTCCGGCTGCACGTGGAAGCCGTTGATGTCGTTCAGAAATCCATCGTAGGTTTCAGCCACCACGGGCAGCGACCACGGCTGCTGAAAGGCTCCATTCTTCAGTCCCCAGGCGATAATCGAGTCGCGCACGGCGCCCACGCTGTGCGTGTTGGTAATCGCCAGCGGCCCTTCGAGAAATCCCGATTCTTCGACCCACGTCGTGCCGGTCATCTCTCCGTTGCCGTTAAGGCTGAACCATCCCGCGTACACCGGCTCCTTGCCAGCCTTGCCGCGCGGCAACACCACGGTGACCCCGGTGCGGATCGGGCCAACGCCCACCTTGAGCGGCCCGCTCCCGGAGATGAGCGTCGTGCTGCCGACTTCCACGCCGGCCACATCGGTGATGGCATCGAGCGCACCGGGCTTGCCGTCAAAGGGAACTCCGAGGTCGCGGGCGCGGGGCGCGGCCGGCACACTAGCAGACGTCTGCGCAATGCCCGAAAGTGATACCGCGAGGAACAAGAATCCAACCATGAAAAGACGTCGAGAAGGCATACACGACTGTACCGTGACCGTCCGCGGACGGCTAGTCAATCTTTCATTCGCATGGCTGGTTCAAGGTCGTTCCGCCAGCACTCTTACCGGTCCTAACAGGCCGGAGCGCTCCAGCGGCGAGTCTTTGCTGAAGTAGTTCCAGGTGGTGAACGTAAGCCGCTCCGTAACAGGCCGGGGCTTGTCCTTGAGAAACCAGTCAGGGAACTCCTTGAGGAAATAGCCGCTCTTGAAATTGGGATCGCCGATCTGCCAGGCGACATCCGCGGGATGCTGCTCGTCGCCAATCAGGCGGTTGGCCCAGACGTTGGTGACGGCGATTTCCAGCTGGTTCTTTCCCGGCCGCATTGCCTCGGTAATCTCGATCTGCCAGGGAGCCGTCCACACCACGCCCAGTGGCACACCATTGAGCGTCACGTCGGCGATGTGCCGCACCGTTCCCAAGTCAAGGTAAGCGCGCTTCCCGCCCGGGCGGGAAGGAAGATCGATCTCCTTGCGGTACGTTGCCGTACCGGAGTAGTAGCGGATGCCTGCGTCCGCATGGGCTGCCCAATCCTGCAGCGAATCGAAGTGCACCGATGGCGGGCCGCCCCAGCGCGGATCGAACGCCACCTGCCAGCCGCCTTGAATCTCTGATAGAGAAGCGAGCGCTGGGAAATCCATGCCGGACGAGTGGCTGGCCGGCTTTCGTGCCATCGGACGGCGAAAGACAACAAAGAAGCTCTGCGTCTCCGCAAATTCCAGCGTCAGCGTGACGCCTGCGCTCGATTCGCGAAAGTCATGCAGATCGCGGATCGAGTTTGCCACCGGATCCCACAGTTCCGGCTGCTTGCCGCGTACCGGGAACGAGCACTCCACGCGCCCGCCACGCCATGCCGTGTTGGCCACAAAGTAGATCTCTGTTTCGCCGTCGCGGCGGTGCAGGCTGTGAAGTTCGACGCCGGGTATTTCTGGATTGTCGGTAGCGATGCGCAGGCTGGTTGCATCGGAAGGCGCGACATAGTCTCCGCGCTGCAACATGGTCTGGCAGCGGCCGAGGTACGCAAACCATGCCCGGCCCGGCTTCCACCACGTTTGATAGCGGCCCAGGTGTATGCCCCATTGCCCCATCACGTTGCCCGGCCGATACCTTTCATCCCAAGGCTGCTGAACCATGTGATGGATATTGACGCGGTTGACACCGGCGCAAAAGGCGGCATCGCCAATCGGCTTCAGCCAGGCCGGATGCTCGGTCCAGCGAGCGAATTCCGGCGCGCTGGTGAAAGCTTCCGCCACAATCAGCCTGTCGCCGGCCGCGCGCGCCGCCTTTACCACCGGTTCCAGGCTCGACGGCGAATAGCGATTGTCGGTCGTCCAGAACTCGACGGCGGGAATGTCGAGCGACTTGACCACTTCCGAAATCTGCCACGGCCCTTCGTAGGGTTCAGCGACAAAGTTCAGCCCGGCCTTGTGCGCCATCGGACCGGGCGTAGCCCAGTAGTTGTCGCGGTAGAGGTCCTGCACGGTTCGGCGAAAATCCACCCTGAACTTCGCCGTCTCCTCATCGCTGCCCACTACGCGGCCGGCCAGCACCGGCAGCCACGAAGTGACTTCATAACCGCGACGGCTGTGAAACTCTTCCCGCATCTTGGGCGTCCAGGTCGGATCGCCGGCCTCGTAGCTGTCAAAGTAGAGCGTCGTCAAGCCGTGGCGAAGCTCGGGGTCGGGATCCCTGGCGAGCATGTCGCCCAGATGCTTCTGGATATCGTCGAGTACGTGCTGCACGTGGAAGGTCACCGCTTCCTTGCTCATCTTGTCGCACTCGAGGCCCATCGCATCCCACTGCGCCGGCTGGATCATCGCGCCGGTGGTCGTATGCCCGAAGCGATAGATCGTCCACTCGCCCGCCGGCGCGTCCCATTCAATCTGACCGTCGTCGCTCATGGACGCAGAGATGTCGTGGATCGCGTCTTTGGCCACGGTGCCCGACGTGGGGATGGCCAGCACGGCAATGTCCCGGAAGTAGGTCTTGCGCGCTTCGACGATGGGCACGCCGACCTTGCCTTCCGATGGAATGTAGCAGTCGGGAAACTGCGCGTGCGGATGGGGATCGACGACCGGCTTGGCCAGCGTGGTCCGCAGGCGGGAGCCGCCAATCAGTCGCTGCTCCGACCACACGACTTCCTGCATGGAAAGTTCGGGCGGAATCCATGTACCGCCGCTGCTCTCGTAGCCCGCGCAGTTGTGCAGGATCAGTTCCAGGCCCAAGCGACGGCATTCCTCGGCCGCATGGCGAACCAGCTTCCACCATGGCTCGGTGAAGCTGACGACTTCGGGGGTGGGACTTTTGAGGATGGCGCCGGCCCAGGGGATGACGGTGTCGGCAAGGCTGAAAATAGTCGCGCCGCCAATTCCGGCTTCGCGCATCGCTTCCAGGTCGCGCGTGATGCCCGCGGCACTGATATTGTGCCCCATCCACATCCACAGCACGTAAGGGCGAGCGCCGTCCGGAGTGGGCGGAAATGCTTGTTCGCTTGTGCTCCGCGATTCAGGCGCGGAATCCCAAAAACGGTCTCCGCGAAGTGAAGCGGGCGTGCAAACCGAGGCGCCACCGAGCAGCACACAGAACGATCTTCGCGAGATGACAGCAGGGTTTCGCATCAGCTCAGCCTATCCGTTGCCGAGCGGCTGGCGTCAAGCAAAAATATGGAATTATTTGCCTATTGACTCATTTGCCGGGTGGCCTGAGCTGCTTGCTCGGCTTTGATCGGCTGGTCCTGCAGCTTTGCCTGGATCTTAATGGAGATATGTACCAGCCCTAGCGCGGCAGGAGTAACACCAGGAATGCGGCTGGCCTGGCCGATGGTGTGGGGGCGAACGCGGCCAAGCTTCTCCTGCATTTCGCGCGAGAGGCCGCTGATGGTCTTGTAGTTCAGCCATTCCGGGATATGCACGCCTTCAGCCTCCTTCAACTTGAGGATGGCTCGCTTCTGCTGCTCCAGATAGCCAGCGAACTTGATCTCCGTCTCAACGGCGCGGGCTTCGTTTCGAGGCACGGAGCGAAGCTGGCCGGGCGCCGCATCTGCATCGCCTGCATCGACCATCGCAGAAAGCAGAGGATCAACGCGGAGTTGAGGCTTGAGCGCTAGCAACACCTGCTCGATACGGACTTCGGGACGCTTGAGCAGCTGCGCCCAGGTCTGGCCCTGAACAGCCGTCAGTTCGATCTCGCTGGCCATGGAAGAAAGACCTTCGGCATCGACTTTCCGGGTATTCAGCAGAACCGACAGCGCCGCCATGCGCGCCTGCTTCTGCTCGTACTCGGCCCACGCTTGATCGCTGATCAGGCCGAGGCGGCGGCCGTAAGGAGTGAGCCGCTGGTCAGCGTTGTCGATGCGCAGGTGAAGGCGAAATTCGGCGCGCGAGGTGAACATGCGGTACGGCTCGTTCGTGCCTTTTGAAATCAGGTCGTCGATGAGGATTCCGGTATAGCCTTCCGTGCGATCGAGGGTGAACGGCGGCTCGCCTTTGAGCTTGAGGGCGGCGTTGATGCCAGCCATGATGCCCTGGCAGGCGGCTTCCTCATATCCGCTCGTCCCGTTGATCTGACCGGCGAGATAGAGGCCTTCCATCGACTTGACCTTGAGCGAGCGGTCGAGTTCTGTGGCGTCGACCGAGTCGTATTCAATGGCGTAGCCGGGACGCAGCATCTCGGCGTTCTCGAGGCCGGGAATGGAGCGCACGATCTGATACTGCACTTCCATCGGCAGCGAGGTGGACATGCCGTTGACATAGACTTCGTGAGTGTTCAGGCCTTCCGGCTCGAGGAAGAACTGATGCTGCGTCTTGTCGGGGAACTTGACGATCTTGTCTTCGATCGATGGGCAGTAGCGCGGGCCAATGCCTTCGATAGCGCCGGAATACATGGCGGAGCGACCGACGTTGTCGCGGATGATTTGCAGCGTCTCAGGTGTTGTATACGCGATATGGCAACTGATCTGCCGCTGGACGATTGACTTTGTTCGGAAGCTGAAAGGAGTCGGTTCGGCGTCGCCCGGTTGTTCTTCGAAGGCGGCCCAATTGATGGTTCGTCCATCGAGTCGCGGTGGTGTTCCGGTTTTGAGTCGCGTGGTGCGCAATCCCAATCGCCGGAGTGCTTCGCCGAGGAGGACGGAAGCGGGCTCGCCGCTGCGTCCGGCGGGATAGCGCTCCTCGCCGCAGTGGATGAGGCCGTTGAGGAAGGTTCCGGTCGTGATGATGGTGGCGCCGGCCAGCAGAGTTCGGCCGTCGCGGAGTTTTAGGCCGAGAACGCGGCGCTGCGGTTCATGCGCTTCAGCGCCGGCGATCGGTTCGAGGATCAGGTCGCAGGCTTCAGCTTGCTTGATGTGGAGATTTCGTTGATTTTCGAGGACTTCGCGCATTTTGACGCGGTAGAGGGCTTTGTCGCACTGGGCGCGAGGGCTCCATACGGCGGGGCCGCGGGAGGTGTTGAGGAGGCGGAACTGGATGCCTACGGCGTCGGCGACTTCGCCCATGACGCCGCCGAGGGCGTCGACTTCGCGGACCAGGTGTCCTTTGGCGATGCCACCGATGGCGGGATTGCAGGACATCTGGGCGATGAGGTCGAGGTTCATGGTGATGATGGCCGTTTTGAGGCCCATGCGCGCGGCGGCCATGGCGGCTTCGCAGCCGGCGTGCCCGGCGCCGACGATGGCCACATCAAATTGTTCGGTGAAGCTCATTCCCTTTTATTTTACGTGTATTTGAGTTCGGGCTATGATTTCGGCATTGAGGGCGCGCGGATGCTGCTGGAGCTGGCCAGGCCGGTGACGTTGCTAGGATCGATTTTGTCGCTGCTGGTGTTGTTTCACACGGCGTTTCTGGGGATTGAAACCGATATACGACAGCGCATTTATGACTCGCTGGGCGTACTGATGCTGGCGGCGGCGTTTTCGATTTTGAGCGGGCTGACCTTTCGCGAGGGGGGCGGGGAGCCGAGCGAGGAGAGTCTGCAGGCGACGCGGCGAGTGACGCGCGCGACGGACTGGAAAACGGGATGGAAGCCGCAGCCGAAGTTGCGGCTGGTGGCGGATCACGGAAGGCTGCTGGTTTCTCCGCGACGGGAGCTGCGGCTGGCGGAGACGTTTCCGATGCAGGTGTTTCTGTGGGCTACGGCGATTATGGTGGTGATGTTTTTTCTGTCGTGGTTTCTGGAGACGTATGTGGTGAGTCTGCGCCGCGGGTGAAGCCGCCTGAACGTTACCCTATCCGCGAGATTGAAGAGGCGAACAAACGGAGTAGGCGGGTAGGGGGGGGGGTGGGGCGCCCTTGCCTTTCAGGAGGCTATGTTGCTCTTTTTGCGGTGGATACGCCTGGTTTGGAGGGGCGGATTGGGGGCGGAAAGGGGCGTGCGCGACGTGATAAACGCGACTTGTGCAGCGTATAGCAGGCGGGCTCCCTCGGAATCGTTGAAGATTTTGAAGAGCATACCCTGGGCGACGCAGGCGATAAAGTCGGCTATGTTCTTGCGGCCAGCGAGGGCGGGCATGGCGCAGCGATATGAGTGGTCGGCATTGCTTTTGCGCTCGTGAAAGGAGACTCCGGTATCGCGGCCCACGGCGAGGGTGTCGCAATAGATCTGGCGACAGCGGGCGACGGCGGTTTGCTCCACGGAGGGTTCGCTGTCGTCGTCGTCTTCCAGCGGGGAATCGGGATCGGTGCCGGAGCCTTCTTCCGATGCTTCCTCGGACTTGTCTTGGGAGACATCCGCGAATTTGTCGTCTGGCTTTTCACTGGAATCCGGCGCAGCAGCAGGGGCGACTGCGGTTTGCAGAGCGGCGATAGCCTTCAAGGCGGCGAGGTGCTCGGCGAGGCTGGTGGGTTTGTGGGTAGAAGGTATTTGGCAGGCTGCAACTTGAGCGCCGACTGACATGCTGGTTCTCTCCGGGCGGCGAATCTGGAGCCTGGGCCGCACAGTTTCAGTGTGCGCGTTTGAGGGGAAATAAAGCGCAAGTCTGGCGGGGGAGTGGACGGGGTCGGATTCCCGATTTGGGAAGGATAGGGACGAGGGGTCAGGAGCGAGGAGGAGGGTTTCAAGGCCTTGATTCCATGAGGGTTGTTCAAGAAGAGAGGGCGGGGTTTCGAGCGGGAAATGGGGGTAAGAGGCGCGGGTAGCGAGGGCTGTCACTGATTTTCTGCTCTTGACAAGAGTTGGCGGGGTCGGCGGAAAGCCTACCGCGAGGGTGGAAGTGCTGCGGGAGAGCTCGTGGCGTCGAGTGGACGGTGGAAAGGCCCGCGGCTGAAGCCGACCTTGTTTGGCCGGTATTTTCAGCAGCCTGAAGGCTGCTGCTCCCTCTGTAAGGGGACCAACAGGACCGTCGAACAGGTTCACGCAGACACTGAAAGCCGATCCTCAACAAAGCGCTTATGGCTGCCGCGGTGGGTTCCCGGCTACCCGGTTGAATGGGTTGGCCTGTTTGGTTTCGAAAGGATCGCGGAGCGTCGCGATGTGGTCAGGCGGGAAGGGCGGCTTGCGTGGGGCGGGCAGGTTTCGTTTTGCGCGGTTCGCGGGTGTGGCTCTTGCGGGGCCTGGGCTGGGAGGGGGCGATGGTGAGGCGGGTTTCGAGGCCGAGGCGGTCGGCGTAGCGGAGGAGTTTTTCGATGCTCACCGACGCCACGCGGCCTTTGAGCAGGTTGCTGACGGAGGGCTGATGTTCGTCGAGGAGGGTGACGAGCTGGGCCTGGGTGTAGCCGGCGGTGCGGATGCGTTCGAGGATGGCGGAGAGGATCTCGGCCTTGATCTTGAGGGCGCTAGCTTCGGAGGCGGAGAAGCCCAGGGCGTCGAAGATGTTTCCTTTAATTCGTGGGTGGGTTTATTTTCCACGTGTTATACAGGTGCCCATGGCATACATCCGTCAGACTGAGCCGCATCGTTATTCGGTGAGTCTCGTGACTCAGGGCAATCATCGCTTCTATACGCTTACAATGCCAAGCGAGGTCTTAGCGAATACCTGCTTTGTGACTACGAGGGACGAGGACCCCAAGAAAGGCTTTCAGCGTGTTTTGGACGGGAAGAGGGCTCAAGAGATAGCCAACTATATTGACGTTGGATTTGGCACTATTCCGACCTCGATCGTCCTATGTGCGCAGCCTTCGGCCGAACTAAGTGTGGTTGGCCGAGGTAAAACCCTTCAGTTCAATGATGATCCGAAAGCGTTCCTTATACTTGATGGCCAGCACCGAGTCTACGGCTTCTCTTTGGCCAAGACGAGTTTGCGCGTGCCAGTGGTGATCTATAACAATTTAAGCCCTCGCGACGAATCCCGATTGTTCATTGACATCAATACGAAACAGCGTCCAGTCCCGAACGAGTTGCTTCTGGACATCAAGAAACTCGCTGAATATGAGAACAGAACGGAAAATTTGTTGGGAGAGGTTTTCGATTTATTTCACTCCGACCCAGCGAGTCCGCTTCTTGGGCTATTGAGTCCCCATGAGCGGGTTTCGAACCGCATATCCCGGGTGACATTCAACGCAGGATTGAAGCAGCTCCTGGGTGTCTTTGCAGACGCCGAGCCGGACTATATTTACGCCGCTCTTTCGTCATTTTTGGCTGCATTTATTGGAGGAGCAAAAGGCATTAAGGCCCCTGATATTATCGCTAGGCCAACTGTTTTCAGAGCTGTGATGATGTTATTTCCGGAGGCCGCTCAACGTGTTCAAGACAAGTACGGAAAGGCGTATACGCGCGAGAACTTTGACGAAATTCTCGCGCCATTGTTCGGTCGTATTCGACCAAGCGTATTAAAGCAGCCGAGCAGCAGTCAGCGTGACTTGTACAAAGCTCTGTCAGACGGTCTAAAGACCAGCTTCGTACTTTGAGCGCGTGACATGTCGATAATAGATGGCACCGTCAGGCCGTTCTGGCTACCAGGTTTGAATCTTGTTTCCGGCCCGATGTTAAAGGGTCTTGGCGGCTGGTTATGCGACGAAGCTTATCAGGTATACACGCCTTGTACCTCGACATCCTTTATCTTGTCGTTCACAGACGACGCAGCGCTGTTAGGTTCGTTTGCCGGCGACATCAATCGCATTGGTTCAGCTTCTTTTGAGTCTGCGGTTGGAATCGTAAGGTCTGCCGCTATGCCTAAGTCGACGGCTTGGTTGATCATCAGGACCTACTACTCTGCCTTCTTTTCAGCTCATGCGCTGCTTCGCATGCTTGGCGAAAGCTGCACGCCTTTGGAGCGGGAACAGCTGAATTCAATTGGCAAGGTCGCGAATCTGTTCGGCGCGTCCTCAGCCTCCCCGATGACTGGTGGTCTGTATCATCTCCGCTGCAACATGGGGGACAAGGCGATACAGGGAACTGCGATGTCAGGTAGCCCGCACGAAGCCTTTTGGAAAGTGTTTCATGATCGCGTTCTAGACCTGAGTAATGGAGTCCTAAGGCTGTCATCGGAGTCTTTAGTCGATCGACAGCTGGCCTCGAGCAAGTTTTCCGAACTAGCTTCGAATTTGAGCTTCTCGTCGGCGGGAAGGGGCCGCTGGCTGTCAAGCATGAGAAATGCAGTTAATTACAGCCAAAAGCACGCAACCTGGTTCCCGTATTCCGGTATCCAGAGTTACCAGAAGCAGCTTTTTGAGAAGATTTCGGAATGGCGCGGAGATCCTATGGACATTCAGTTGACGTCCTACGAGGACAAGGACTTGAGGCGCTTTCAAGCCACTTGCAACTTCATAATTGGTTGTTTCAGAAGTTCTGCTTTAGAAATGTCGAGGAGGTGCTTAGCTGGTCGGTCGTTTCACGAATATGGCGCGTTAGCCTGCCTCAATATGGGTAGTAAGCCCTCGTAGGCAAGAATGATTGGTCTCATGATGACAGACCTCAAGTGTGAACGAGAGCCCTTGATCAGGATGCGCAAGCAAAAGCAACCGCAGATCCTTCGACTCGCTGCGCTCGCTCAGGATGACAGACGCGGGTCCTTCGGCTCCCCACCCAACGACGAAGACCTGTCGTTGGGGACCCTGGATTCGCTGCGCTCGCTCAGGATGACAG
>CAILBQ010000078.1 GCA_903832475.1 uncultured Acidobacteriota bacterium
CTGGTCGGAATGCCGGTCCGCCAGGTAGTCGAGCAGGCCGCCATGGCGGGCTTGAATTTGCAAGTGCTGGGCCGAGGCTTGGTCCGCTCGCAGAATCCCATCGCTGGAACGCCCGTCTTGCCAGGCGCTCAGATCGTGGTGCGCTGCGCCTGCTAAAACGAAGTCGCTGTAAAGGACTAGAATCATCTCCGGCATGAACAACGTGACATGGAACGCGCTGGCACGCGAAGTAACTTCATTGAGCGCCAGCCCGTCATCGCTTTCCGATGCCATGATTTCCGGTGTCGAATACGATTCGCGCCACGTACAGCCGGGCTCCGTCTTCGTAGCCATGCGCGGCGGTACCACCGACGGAAATCACTTCATCGAAGCTGCTTTTGGGCAGGGCGCGGCAGCGGTTGTGACAGATTCTTCTGAATCCTTCGAATCTCTGAACCAATTGCATCCCAGCCTGCCCCACCTGTTCGTCAACGATGGTCGCACTGCGCTTGCGCAAATCTCCGCAGCATTCTTCCAGCACCCTGAAAGACATATCAAGTCCACCGGCGTCACCGGCACCAACGGCAAGACCACAACCGCTTTTCTGATTGAATCGATTCTCAATCAATTCGCCGTCGGCCATGCGCCGCGTTCAACCATCCTCGTGGGAACCATCGAATATCACGTCGCCGGAGAGGTGCGTCCCTCCCTGCACACCACGCCCGAGTCGCGGGATCTCTTCGAACTGATGTCAGAGGGCGTACATCGCGGCGCTACTGAGCTGGTGATGGAAGTCTCCAGCCACGCGCTGGCGCAGGGACGCGTAGCCGGCGTACCCTTCGACGTCGCCGTTTTCACCAACCTGACGCGCGACCACCTCGACTTCCACGGCAGCATGGAGCAATACTTCGAGGCCAAGAAGTTATTGTTCTCTGGCACGCGCTATCCCGCGCCTCGTGTTGCAGTCATCAACGCCAACGACGCACATGCTCCTCAACTGCTGAGAGCCGCAGTTCATGCGCGATCGGAAATCGTCACCTACGGTCTCGACGTGACGGCAGACTGGCGCGCTGAGCGAATCAAGCTGACGCCCGCCGGCGCCGAGTTCCATCTCACCTCGCCGTACGGCGCAGCCGAAGTTCAATCTGGACTTGCCGGCGAAGTCAATGTCTCCAATCTGCTGGCTGCGCTTGCCGCTACGCATGCCCGAGGTGTTCAGTGGGAGGCGCTCGTCGCTATAATTCCCGCCCTGCGCCCCGTCCCGGGAAGATTCCAATCAGTGCATGCGGGCCAGCCCTTCACCGTCATCGTGGATTACGCTCACACAGACGACGCCCTGCGCAATCTCACCGCGCTGGCTCGGCAGCTTGTTACCGGCAACGCAATCCATAGCGCCTCGGGCCGCGTCATCACTCTGTTTGGTTGCGGCGGCGATCGCGATCGCACCAAGCGCCCTAAGATGGGCATCGCCGCAGGGGAGGGAAGCGATCTCGTCGTCGTCACCAGCGATAATCCACGCTCCGAAGACCCTGCCGCTATCATCGAAGAGATTCTTCCCGGCGTGACCGAGACAGGTGTGCCCTACATCGTGGAACCTGACCGAGCCAGAGCCATCTCACTTGCTCTCGCAGAAGCCCACGCCGGCGATGTCGTCCTCCTCGCCGGCAAGGGCCACGAGAAGGTGCAGATCCTGCGCCAGCATGCGAGTTTCTTCGACGATGCGCAGGTTGCCATTTCCGCATTGCACGCGCTCGGCTATGGTGGTGAACAGTGAATCTGACACTGGCGGAAGCCGCACTCGGCTGCGGAGCGAAACTCGAGGCACCGGCCAGCGCGGCAGGCGTGGGAACCCTGGTTGCCAGCGGCTATTCGATCGACTCGCGCGCTATTCAACCCGGCGAGATATTTTTTGCCGTGCGCGGCGCGAAGCACGATGGCCACGACTTCATCGCAGCAGCTCTCGAACGTGGAGCGATCGCTGCCGTTGTTTCCGTGGTCAAGGCCGGCACGCTGTCAGACAAGGTTCTGGCCTCGCCGCTACTCATCGTTGAAGATCCCCTTCAGGCGTTGCAAGCCCTCGCTGGCCACTCCCGTCGTCACTGGGGCGGCCGAGTCGTCGCCGTCACCGGTTCGGCCGGCAAGACATCGACGAAAGATGCCATTGCCGCCGCCCTGGGCGCGGGCTTCCGCGTGCTCAAATCCCTCGGCAATCTCAACAACGAATACGGCCTGCCCCTGCAGCTGCTGCGCCTTCAGCCTGAGCATGAATTCGCAGTCATTGAAATGGGGATGAATCACGCCGGTGAAATCGCCATGCTGGCGCGCATCGCCTCGCCGGACTGGGGCGTCATCACCAACGTGGGCGCGGCGCACATCGAAAATTTCTCCGACGGCCAGGCCGGTATCGCCCGCGCCAAGTACGAGCTCGTCGAAGCTCTACCCGCTACCGGCATCGCCTTCCTCAACTGCGATGACCGTTACGTCAGCCAGTTCGGCCGCGACTTTGCGGGAAAGGTTGTTTACTTCGGCGCCGGTCCCTGCGCCGATCCCCAGATCGCATCGATCGACGAGTCCAACGGTCTTCGTGTCGAATTGCTCTCCAATGGCGAACCGGTATCTGTCTCCATGTCTTTGCTCGGCCGCCACAACGCCAGTAACGCCGCCGCTGCCTTCGCTGTCGCTCGCGAAGCCGGTGTGCCCATCGATTCAATCCTTCAAGCACTGCATGCGTTGACCCCTGGCGACAAACGAGGCGAAATCCTGGCTTTGTCCGGCCCATGGCAAGGCGCCACCATCATCAACGACTCTTACAACTCCAACCCCGAGGCGCTGAAGTCAATGATCCAGGCTCTCGCTGCCAGGCCGGCAACGCGGCGCATCCTGGTCGCGGGAGAGATGCTTGAGCTGGGCGACCATGCACCCGAGCTCCACGCAGCCTGTGGGCAGGCTGCCGCACAAGCTGGCATCGATCTGGTCGTCGGCGTTCGCGGCCATGCGCAGGCCCTGGTCCATGCCGCATCCGACGCCGGCACCATGGCCCTCCTGCTTCCTGACGCGGAAAGCGCCGGCGCCTGGCTGCGTGAAAATCTTCGCCCCGGTGATGTCGTCCTCGTGAAAGGCTCACGCGGCGTCCGACTTGAGCGCGCTATCGACCCTCTTCGCGCGGCCCCTGTCGACTAAGGTACTCGTCCTTCAGACGCGGCGGCACTGTGCAATCACTGCAGCCCGGCCACGATAGAATCAAGCTTTAAC
>CAILBQ010000079.1 GCA_903832475.1 uncultured Acidobacteriota bacterium
GCTTACATCGGCGGCGGCACCATCGTGACCCAGGATGTGCTGCCCTATTCGCTGACTTCGGCGCGACGCGAAAACAAGGCATTCGGCATCAACAAGGTTGGGCTTTCGCGGCGTGGTTTTTCTGCGGAGCGCCTGCAGCTACTGCAAAAGGCCTATCGCCTGCTGCTGGCGGCCAAGCTGAATACCACGGCAGCGGTCGAAAAGATGAAAGTGTTGGGCGAATCCGACCATGCACGCGAGGATATTGACTACCTCGTTTCCTTCATTGAGCGCAGCCATCGCGGAGTGATCAAGTAGCCGTGGCCTCCGCAACCACACAGCTTTCCAAACTCGGCCTGATTGCGGGCAACGGCCGCTTCCCCTTTCTACTGCTGGACGCGGCGCGCGCCGAAGGCTGCGCTGTCGTTGTGGCCGCGATCAAGGAAGAGACCGACGCTGAGATCAACGAACGGGCCGCGAACGATGACGGCATCACGGTCCACTGGCTTTCTCTGGGCGAGCTTTCGAAACTGATTGAGACGTTTCAACGCGCAGGTGTATCGAAGGCAGTCATGGCCGGCCAGGTGAAGCACAAGCAAATCTTCTCCAGCATCCGGCCTGACTGGCGTCTGGCCAAACTGCTGCTCAACCTTCGCACGCGCAACACCGACGTACTGCTGGGCGCGGTGGCCAAGGTGCTGGGTGATTAAGGCATCGAGCTCATCTCTTCGACCGCCTTTCTCGAACCATTGCTCGCAAAAGAAGGTGCACTCACGCGGCGCGGACCGGATGAACAAGAGCGTAAAAACATCGACTACGGGCTGACGGTCGCGACCGGGCTGTCTGCTTTCGATATAGGACAAACCGTGGTGATCGCCGGACAGGCCTGCGTAGCCGTCGAAGCGATGGAAGGCACCGATGCGGCCATTGAGCGGGCCGGCGCGCTGATGCAGTCGCTCGATGCCGAGGCTTCAACGCTCCAGCGGCATCTCACTGTGATCAAGCTGCCCAAGCCAAAACAGGATATGCGGTTTGACGTCCCAGTGATTGGCGTGCCCACACTGGAGACGATGATCCGCGCGGGCGCAAGCTGCCTGGCCATCGAGGCGGAACGCACCCTGCTCTTTGATGAGGCCACACTCGTCACACGAGCCAACGATGCGGATATTGCTATTGTGGCCGTTCCGCGACGATACTAGCCTCACCTTTCCGCCGCGTCCTTTCTCGACGCAGGAACGTCTCAACACTAGTTTTTCCCCCACGGTTGTCTTCCCCAAAAGTCTCAGGAGGTCGTAATCCATGAAGAAATTTGCACTGCTCTCGCTGGCCGTTGCGCTGCTATTTTCGGCCGGGACGCTCACCGCTCTTGCCGGCGATTCCTTGACACCGGGTACCACCGCCCCCGGCTTCACGCTTCCCTCGCAGGACAATACGCCCATCAGCCTCTCTGAATACAAAGGCAAGTGGGTAGTCCTCTACTTCTACCCCAAAGACGCGACACCAGGCTGCACCGTCGAGGCGCACAACTTCCAGCGCGATCTGGACAAGTTCAAGGCCGCGAATGCGGTGGTGCTGGGGGTCAGTCTCGACACGCCCGGGAGCCACAAGAGCTTCTGCGACAAGGAGAGCCTCACCTTCAAGCTGCTCGCCGACCCGGATCGCAAGGTAGTCGATGCGTATGGAGTTCCCGTGAAGAATTTCGGCACGATGAAGTTTGCGTCGCGCCAGACGTTTCTCATCGATCCTTCGGGAAAGATTGTAAAGACCTGGCCGGATGTTGATGCCGACCTGAAGAACCATAGCGCCAACGTGCTGGCTGCCATCGCTGCCGGCGGCAAGTAGACACAGCTACAGTTAGAAATTCGCTGGCCACGGCCGCTTCCTCCTCACCGGAGACTGGCGGCCGTGGCCAGTATCGTTTCGCTTCTCTCATTCTGAGTTGGCTGTGAAGAAAATCGTATAGACGCAAAAAAGCCCGGCTATCGAGAAGGTCTCGGGCCGGGCTCTTTTGCTTGCCTGGGTGTGCCACTGGGTTAGGTGGTTGCTTTCTTTGCAGGAGCCTTCTTCGCTGCCGCCTTCTTTGCCGGTGCCTTTTTCGCTACGGCTTTCTTCGCCGGAGCCTTCTTGGCGACAGCCTTCTTTGCCGGTGCCTTCTTAGCAACAGCCTTCTTCGCTGGAGCCTTCTTAGCTGCGGCCTTCTTCGCCGGAGCCTTCTTCGCAACGGCCTTCTTGGCTGCTGCTTTCTTTGCCGGTGCCTTCTTTACTGCCTTTTTGGTTGCCAAAGTTGAACCTCTCTTGGTTGGTTTGGTGATACTCTTGCTCGCCACAGCCTTTTTCGCTGGGGACTTCTTCGCGGCCTTCTTCGCCGACTTCTTGATGGCGACAGCTTTCTTCGCCGGAGCTTTTTTGGCTGCGGCTTTCTTTGCCGGTGCAGCCTTCTTCGCGGGAGCCTTTTTCGCCGCCGCTTTCTTTTGGGGTGCGGCTCTCTTGGCTGGAACAGCCTTCACCGCGGGAGCTTTCTTAGCCGCCGTTTTCTTCGCTGCCTTCACAGGTGCTGCTTCCGGAGTGGCAACGGGTTCAGGAGATGCGATCGGCGAGGGCTCTACTTTACCCGTGTCGATGCTGGTTTCGCTGCTCTCTTCTTCTTCGTCTTCGAGTTCTACATCCTGTGCGGGTTTGTCTTCGGCTGGTGTCGGCGTGCCGTCGAAATCGCTGTTCGCGTACATCCGTATTTCCTCTGCCATGCTTTTCGCCTCCAGCGCATCTCGCGCTGTGTGAGTTGTGCGGTAGCTTCACGCATAAGTTCGCGTGCGTTCGCCTTCGGCGCACATTGTAGCAATAGCTTGCATGGATTTTCCAACGCTGACAAGTATGTAACTAGCTACTTCTGTATATTTTTCTTCGCTTTGCTCTTGGCATGTGCGCTGGATGTCTTGGAATGGCCCGTTTTATGCGGCGATGCGTTCAATTCAGTCTTCTTGGAGGAAACTGATTTTGTTTTCTTGCCAGACGATTTTGTCGACGGCCTGGCTGTTGCAGAGCTCTTGCTGTTGCGACTTGCACTCGCTGTTGTCGCCGCACGCGCACGATCTTTTGTGCGTGGGGCAAGGCGCGCGGGCTCGCTGACACGGATGCGCGTGCCGGCCACCACGGTATTTCCAGTCACGCGATTCCAGCGATGGAGATCGTCAAGCGAGATGCCGAAGCGATCTGCAATCGTGACCAGAGAATCGCCGCGTCGCGCCTTATACACCTCTGTGTGCGAAGCCGGCGCCGCGGCCAAAGGTACAGGCACAACGACCGCATCGATGCTGTCGAGCGAATCGTCGTCGTGCAGCTGGTTGGCTGAGGCGAGCTGATCCACAGACACGTGATAGCTGCGCGCGATGCTGGCCAGAGTGTCGTTGGACTCGACGCGATGGTAGCGCCAGTGCGTTCGGTTGGCCACCGGGACATCGGCGATGCGCTGCTGAAAGAGAGTCGCGGTACCTGGAGGTAGATGGAGATCGAAGTTGCCGGAGAGGATGCCTGGAGGCGGGGTGGTCAGGCGCAACAGGCCGGGATTGAGAGCGAGCAGCTCCTGCGGCTCGGCTTCCACGATATCGGCAACCAGCCGCAGATCGACCGAGTAGTCGATGGAAATGGTGTCGCTGAGAACGGGCGGATCGAACTGAACGTTTTCGAAACCGTACTGCGTAGGATTCTTGGTGATGATGATAGCGGCAAGAATTTCAGGCACGTAGTTCTTGGTTTCAGCAGGCAGGTTGTTGCGCTTGTAGAGTTCCCAGAAATCGGCATAACCGGTCTTCTGCACCGCGCGCTGGATGCTGCCCGCGCCCCAGTCATAGGCAGCCATGGCCAGGTACCAGTCACCAAGCTGGTTATAGAGGAACTTCATGTATTTCGCGTAGGCGCGGGTTGATTTCTCCGGATCGAAGCGCTCATCCACGTAGCCGTTGCGCGCCAGGCCGTAATCGCCGTGCGGCATGAACTGCCACATGCCGCCGGCGCCGGATCCGTGATTGACTGCCTGCGGCTGAAACGATGATTCCGCAACAGCAAGGTAGATCAGATCCTGCGGTACGCCTTCTTCCTGCAGCACTCGTTGAATCATGGCCTTGTAGCGGCCGGAACGCTGGAAGGAATGCATCAGCGTGTTGTGGCCCTTTTGTGTGTTGGCAAAAAAATTGATGTACGTGGCAACGTAGTCGTTGATGACCAGCGGAAGATCGGACTTGGTCGTAGCTAATTCGGATTTGGCCTTGGCAACAAGATTGGGATCGACCTCGAAGGTGACATCATTGGCCACTTCGCCGGGGGTTGGTTCGACCTTGGGCGCGAAGCCGTTGCCCTGCTTCAGCGCTTCCATCTCCAGGGCATTGACGGCATCGAGGATACGATTGAATTCGTCAGAGAGTTGAGGATCGTTCTTGATATCGATGCCACTGGCCAGCATCATGTCGACGGCGTTGTCGAAGTCCGCCTTGGCCTGCACCAGCTGCCCGTTGCGATAATGCGTTTCGCCGCTGGCGAAGGAACGTTCAACAGAGGTGATTAGCTGTTGCGTAGCGCGA
>CAILBQ010000080.1 GCA_903832475.1 uncultured Acidobacteriota bacterium
CAATCTGACCGGCGGTTGGAATCGGACCGTTGGGCAGACGACGAATTACTTTACGAATGCTGTCGACATCGCCTCACAGGTTGGAGTTCTGGGGCCCGGTGGGGCTCCACTCAATGACGACCCTTTGAATTATGGGATTCCCAATATCCAGCTCAGCGGCCTCACCGGATTGAATGAAACGCAGCCGAGCTTTACTCTGCAACAGACCATCTCGCTCACGGATGTGTTGAGTTATGGCCATGGAAAGCACAACTTCCGCTTTGGCGGCGATGTGCGCCGTGTGCACCAGGACGTGCTGGGCAGCTCAAATGCTACGGGCACGTTTGTTTTCACGGGAGATACTGCGGCGGACGCGATCGCAAACTTTATTTCGGACGCTCCGGCGGGGAGTTCGATTCAATCGTCAAATGCAAAGAGTTACCTGCGGCAGAATACCTGGGACCTGTTTGCGCAGGATGATTTCCGCGCCTTTTCGAACTTGACGCTGACTTACGGCATTCGCTATGAATACTTTTCTCCATATTCGGAGAAATACGACCATCTCTCGGAGATAGGCACGGACCCAGGGTTCACGCAGCTTTCGCCCATCTTTCCGGGTTGCACGAGCCTCTACTGCGGCACTGTCCCCCGGACGTTGGTTTATCCATTTCGAACAGGGTTTGCGCCGCGCCTTGGCATAGCGTTGCGGCTGCCTAAGTCAACAGTGGTCAGAGCAGGATATGCGATCAACTTCAACCAGGGCCAGTATTCGACGTTCGCCCGGTCGATGTTCGATCAACCGCCGTTCGCCAACGTTCAGACCAACACGGACGCGGCGGCTATTTCACTGGAGAATGGTTTTCCTGTTCCTGAATCCAGTCAGGCTCCCAACTACTCGCTGGAAAGCCATTACTCTCTTCCCTATGTGCAGGTCTGGAATCTCGATGTGCAGAAGACGCTGCCATTGGGGATTCTGTTGAACGTGGGTTACAACGGGTCAAAAGGCACTCATCTGGATGTTACAACCGCCCCTCTGCCTGCAACGCAGGCAAGCCCGTATGGAGACAGGGTTCTGTTCAAGTACGAGCAGTCGAATGCATTCTCAAAGTTCAACGACGGCTCGATACGATTGCGGAAGCGGCTTCAGAAGGGCGTTTCCATGGGGGTGTACTACCAGTACTCCCATTCGATCGACGACGCCGGCTCGGTAGGAGGTACGTCGACCGTGGTGGCGCAGAACTGGCAGAATATTCTCGGAGAAGAGAGTAACTCCAGCTTTGATCAGCGTCATCGCCTTACCGGCGACTATCTCTTCGAGTTACCTTTTGGAAAAGACAAAGAATTCCTGACGACGGGCGGATTTTTCTCGAAAGCATTGGAAGGATTGTCGGTTTCTGGCGCATTCACATTCAGCACCGGAACACCGCTCACGCCGAGTTACCAGGCGACGAAGTCGGAAGTTCTTTCGAACACGGAAGGTTCGGAGCGGCCGGATCTTGTTGCTGGAGTTTCGCCCACCGCTGGCGGGGGTAACTTGAAGCAGTGGTTCAATCCAAATGCGTTCAGCAAGACTGCGCCCCCGAACGGCATCGGCAACACTCCGCGAAACTATCTCACCCGCCCGGGAACGATCTCGAATAACATGTCTCTCTCGAAAACCGAGCAGCTTGGCGACACGCGGAGCCTTGAAGTGCGGGCTACGGCAAACAATGTCTTCAACACGGTGCAATATTCAGGCGTGGATACGAATACGACCTCGCCGACCTTTGGGGAAGTTACGTCGGCCGCGACCATGCGGCAGTTTACCTTTCTGGCGCGGTTCCGATTTTGAAGCCGCATGAGTCCTACCGGACAGAAGCGAGAAGTCAAACAGTGTGGAGCAAGTTACAACGCGCCCTCGCCTTGGCAATCGCAATCGCGACGCCGATGCAGGGGTTTGCATTCGCGGCAGGATCAGGGCAGGCGGCTGGAAGCGGACAGCCAACTGGTCAGTCTCAGGAGCAGGCCGGCAACCAGGGTGGAGATCAGGGGTATGTCCTGCGCACCGAGTCGGATCTCGTTCTGACCAACGTAGTGGTGCGCGATGCGAAGACTGGAGAAGTGGTGACCGGGCTGAAGCAGAGCGACTTCACGATTCTCGAGAATGGCAAGGCTCAACAGATTTCGAGTTTTGATTTTGAGAGCGTGGACATGGCGCGTCCACTGAACGAAGCGACGATCAGCGGGCTGGCAACTGCTACGCGCAACGCCACGGCGACAGGCGGCGTGCGGCCGGAAGATCTGCGCAATCATCGGCTGATCGTGTTTTTCTTCGATCTGACCTCGATGCAGCCCGAGGATCTGGATCGGAGCGTCGAGGCCGCCAAGGATTTTCTCGAGAAGAAACTGCAGCCGGCAGACCTTGTAGCTTTGGTTTCGCTCGATACTTCGTTGAAGGTCGACCAGGATTTCACCTCCGATAAGCAGATGCTGATCGACAAAGTGGGCGTATACAACGGTACTGAGGGCAATGCCTTTGCACAGGGAGCGAACGCTAACTCGAATCAGGTGGAGGATGCCAGCGGTTACACCCCGGATGAAAGCGAATACAACGATATCAACACCGATCGCGAGTTATACGCGCTGAAAGCGATCTCCCAATCGCTGGGAAAAATCAATCAGAAGAAATCGCTGCTGTACTTCTCTGGTGGGTTGTCACGCGATGGCATTGAAAACCAGGCCTCGCTGCGTGCGGCGATCAACGCCGCGGTGCGCGCGAATCTTTCGATTTACTCGCTCGATACGAGAGGACTGCAGGCTGTGTCTCCAGTGGGAGACGCGTCGACAGGCAGCCTGCGCAGAACGTCAGCCTACAATGGAGCCGCGATCCAGAATAACTTCAATGCCAACTTTGCTTCCCAGGAGACGCTGACGACTTTATCTGCGGATACGGGCGGCAAGGCATTCCTTGACTCGAATGATTTTGCGCCGGCCTTTGCGCAGATTCAGCGCGATTCTTCGGCTTACTACGTCCTTGGCTTCCATCCTTCCAACCCGGCACGAGATGGCAGGTATCGCAAGCTGCAGGTAAAGGTGAATCGTGCGGGGGTAAAGCTGGAATACCGGCAAGGTTACTATGCGCCGGCAGATTTCAAGCACTCCGGCAAGGAAGATCGCGAGCGTGAGTTACAGGAGCAGTTAGCCAGCGACTTACCGGCGACCGATGTTGCCATGTATTTGGAGGCGTATTACTTCAGGTTGGACGAAGGCCGGTTCTATGTGCCCGTCTCGTTGATCGTGCCCGGGTCGCAGATTCCGTTTGTCAAGGGCGGCGATCGCGACAAGGCTACCCTGGATGTCGCGGGAGAAGTGATTGACGAGGCCAAGCGGCCGATCGGCAACGTGCGCGAAACGGTGAAGCTGGCAGTTGGTGAAGATCAGCAGGTGCGGCAGAAGAATATTCAGTATTCAACCAGCTTCAATCTGCCCGCCGGCAAGTATCACTTGAAGTTTGTGGTGCGCGAGAATCAATCGGGACACATGGGATCGTTTGAGACGGATATTGTGTTGCCGGATCTGCGGAAAGTTCCGCTGAAGATGAGTTCGATCGTGTTGGCTTCGATGCGGGTGCCGAGCAAGGCGACCAACCCGCTGGTGCAGGCCGGGCAGCAATATGTTCCGAACATCAGCCATGTCTTCCGCGACGGGCAGCATTTGTACCTGATCTACGAAGTTTATGGCCCGACCAAGGTGAAGCTCAGTACCGATGCGGCAACGGGCACGACGGCCAAGGTGGCGAAGGGCGCCATCAACCTGATGAGCAGCCTGGAGCTGATTCAAGGGACGACGAAGGTGTTCGAGACTCCCCCCGTCCAGGCGACGGCGCTGAATGTGGCGGGGCGGGATGCAGTCGCGATTGAGCTGGATATTCCGCTGGAGAATCTGAAGCCGGGGCCATACATCGGGCAGTTGAACGTGGTGGATGATGCGGGCGGGAGTTTTGCCTTTCCCCGCTTTGCCGTGCTGGTGCGCGCGGCAGACGTGCCGGCGACCGCGCCCGCCGCGGCTGCGACGAAAGCCCCGTCCGCTCCCTAGCCGGCAACTCTAGGACGGCGGCTGCCCGGCGAAGCCATAAGGGCAATGGCGGCAGCCAGACTCGCAGCAATAGCCGCGGCGACGGTGGTAAGCCTCGGTAAAAACGAGGTACGGGCCGTCGTAATAGAACTCGTCGGGCTCGAGTTGCTCAGAGGATTCGGGAACGGGAGATGCGGACGTGGGGCGTTCAGGATCTTCAGAGGACGGCGGCATAGCCCTATTGTCGCTCGTATCCGGTTGAGATGCGAGCTGCCGCAAATTGCGTTGAGGCTGATGGCGAGTGGCTCGCGTTTTGCTGCGAGAGAGCGTCCAGCCAGTGATGCGCGTGTTCGATCTGGGGCAGTGCCGGGTCGGCGGACTTCCATGCGTCTAGAAATTCGCGGTAAGCTGCCTGGGTGCGTACGGTGTCACCGGATTTTTCGGCGAGAAGGGCGAGGCCGTAGAGCGGGAAGCCTGATTTGGGGCGGTCTTCAAGCGCCTGGCGCCACGCTTTTTCAATCTTGCCGTCGAGCTTGCCGTCGGCATCGGCCTGCATCAGAAACTCGGCCTGCTGCTCGGCGACGGGCCGGATGAATGCCGGAGGCTCGTGATAGCCGAGGTCTTGTTCTTCGCGGCGAGCTTGCGTCAGCAGGGCCTCTGCATCGGGAACCTTGTTCTCCTGGATGAGGATCGCGGAGCGGAGCTCCAACGAGAGGATGGCGAGATTCTTCACCATCGACTCCAAGGTCTGGTCGGTCGGCTGGACTTGATTGGTGGGTTTGGTGGATTTTGCTGGGTCTTCCGGCTTCTTTTTGGAAGCGGCTTCCTGCTCGTCGAGCAATTGCGAAAGGCGCCAGAGACGCGCGTCGAGATCGGCGGATTGTCTGCGCGCGGAGCCGAGGTCTTTCGCGGAAATGCTCTGCATGCCATGGGCAAATGCATCGAGCGACGCGGCGAGGCTTTGCAGGTTAGGCAGAGAGGCCGGCGGCTTTGCATCCGCGAGCAGGGCCTGAACCAGCGCCCAGTCACCGGAGCGGAGTGCGATGGGGAGCGTGGGGTTAAGGCGGGTGATGGAGTCGCGCGTGGACCAGGGATAGATGGAGGCTGCGCGGACGCCGCGGGCGTGTGGAAGCTTGTCCGACAACAGCGCGGCTTGTTTCATGCGGCCCTGCTCCATGAGATTGGCAATCGAGTACATGAGGTTGTGAACGTAGTTCCAGTCATCGTCGGGAACAACGTGCTGGGCCTGCATGTAGGCTTCGTCAACCGAGGTGGAAAGATCGAAGGAGACCTGCGCTCGCTGGTAGTCGCCGGTACGGTAAAAGATGTGGCCCGGCATGTGAGTCATGTGGCCGGAGTTGGGCGCGAGGTCAGCGAGCGTCTGCGCGCTGTAGAGTGCCTGCTCGGGATGCGGGCTGGCTTCGACAGCGTGAATCCAGAGGTGATTGGCCGCGGAGTCGTCGGGCTTTTCCTTAAGAATGGCCTGCAGCAGCTCGATCATCTCGGCAGTGCCTTTGCGGGCTTTGCCGTCTTCATACCCATCCTGAACCGCTTCGGAAAGCATGAGGCGGGCGGTTAGATCGTGCGGGTACTTGTGAACGATGCTGCGCAGGAGAACTGTAGCCTCGTCGTCTTCTCCCTTTTTCTTCGAGGGCTTGTCGGCTTCTTCGGCAACGCTGGCGTCGATGTACATCTGCTCGCGCTTGTCGGCGTGCGAGCGCAGCGCAACGGCCTTCTGCAATTCATCGTGCGCGTAGCCTTGCACTTCCTGGTTGTGAATGCCGAGAGACTGGGCGAGACCCCAGTGGCATATGGCGCAGTTTGGATCGGTGCGGATGGCCTGTTCGAAAGCGCGATTGGCTTCGTAGTCCCAGAAATCGAAGATGAGGTTGATGCCCTGGTCGAACCAGGCCTGGGTTTCAGGATTATGCGAGCTGATGGGGAAGTGAAGATTGCCGATGCCGGTGAGTTTCTGCGGCGGAGGAAGCTTTTCAGGCGAGGTGATGTTTGTCTGCGCGGGCATGGCGTGACAGGCGGGCATCTGCATCTGGGAGTTGAGCGCGGCGGGCGAAAATGCGGCGAGTGTCAGGGCGAGGCAACAGGAGGCGGTTGTGCGTGGCATGAGGTGCTCTCTTGCATGGGAAGATTGCCACGGACAACAGCGCGATGCAACGAAGAATCCCGGGCAAGATGATTGTCTCATCGTGTCCGGGATTCGGGAGTGCTTCGATCTGATTTACTGCATGCCAATTTCGGTCATCAGCTTGGGGTTAGGCTCGTCGACGGCGAGCAGATTGTGACAGGCGGCGCAGTCCTGGGTGATGCTGGTCTTGGCATCCTTGGTGTTGTGGCTGCCATCGTGACAGCGGAAGCAGCCAGGATAGTTTGTATGGCCGATGTTGTTGGGGTGGGTGCCGAAGGTCATCTTCATGGCCGGGAAAACATTCTGGCTGTAGATGGTGACGAGGTAGTCCGCGGATGATTTCAGCAGCGCGGCCTTGGTCGTCAGCACTTCGGGATGGCCGCTCCGGTAGAAGGCGGTTAGCTGCTCCGGGATCTTGACGCGGGCTTCGTCCTGGCTGGCGTAGTTGGCTTTGAGCAGGACCAGGGCTTCCTTGTGGACCCAGGGAAGCTGCGGGCTGACGGCTCCCTCGGCCATGGCGCGGTTGAGAGCGTCTTCCGCCGTCTGAAAGGGGTGAGCGGCGCGGTTATGGCAGTCGATGCAGTCCATTACGCGGCGATCGCCCTTGGGCATGGCGCCATCTTTCGATGTGGAGAAGACGGTTTTCGAGCCGTCGGCATTGGTCTTTTGAACCCAAGGGATGTCGGTGCGCTCGGGGTCCGCGCTGACATATTCAATATGTCCCAGATGAACGCCGTGAATGCCAGTGAGATGAGAGAGCGAGTCACGGCCGCCAAGATGTAACAGGACCATGGTCATGGTCTTGGAGTTTTGTTCATCGTCGGCAAAGCTGGACTTGACGAGAAGCTTTTCACCGATGAATCGAGCGGGCGTATGGCATCCTTCGCAGATCTCGCGAGCAGGGCGCAGATTGCGTACCGGCGACGGGATGGGGCGAGGATAGTTGTTGAGGCTTACCTCGACGAGCTGCTTGGTGCCGTTCACCTTGGCGCGGATGTAGGATGCCGCTCCGGCGCCCACGTGGCACTCGGTGCATTCGACGTGAGAATGGGGAGCGATGGAATACGCCGTAAATTCCGGATGCATGACGTGGCAGGTCTGACCGCAGAACTGCGGCGAATCCATGTACGCGACGCCGCGATAGCTTGCCGTTCCCAGGATGATGAAGTTGATGAAGGTTGCGACCAGCACGAAGTCGATGCCATGGCGGAACACGGGATCGGCCAGATCGATATTCGGATAGACCGAGGGCACGCTGCCGGTGGCCAGCAGCTTGCGCCGGCGCAGCCACATGCCGGCTGGAATCATCGACAGGCCAAACAGGAAGAGGCCCGGCAGGATGAGTTCAAAAACGATGCCGAGGTAAGGATTGTTCGAGCCTCCGTGGCCGAAGATGGCCACGATCCAAAAACCGACGAGAGTCATGGCGGAGGCGGTGGTGATGGCTCCGCCAATCAAGCTGATCGGGTTGTTCCCGAAGAACAGGATTGGTCGGAGCCAGGATTTATCCAACTTGCTGAAGAGGGTCATTGACGTTCTTTCTTTCTATTTCTTCTGCAGGGTGTGAATGTAGGCAATCAGTGACGAAATTTCGGCGTCGGTCAGCTTGCCGTTATAGGCGGGCATTTTGCCTTTGCCATTTTTGGTCGAGGCGATCAAGACGGCGTCGGATGTCTTGAGGATGGCGGGGTCAGTGAAGGGCGGAGTCTTCATCGCCTTGCCGGCGGGGGTAGCAGCCAGGCCGTCGGCGCCGTGACACATCTGGCATTTGGCTTTGAAGGTGTCGGCGGCTTCTGCGGAAGCGACAACGGACGTAGAGAGAACAGCGATGGCGATGGCGAATGCGTAACAGGTGAATTTGCGCAAGGTGAATCCTCCGGGTTAAAAAGCGTATTTAACAGACAGCGTGACAAGGTTGGCTTGGAAGTTACGAGGTGCGGTGGGACCAACGAGAG
>CAILBQ010000081.1 GCA_903832475.1 uncultured Acidobacteriota bacterium
ACTGCCGGAAACGTTATTCGCATTGTCCGTAAAGATCAACGTAGCAGGTCTGCTTCCTACCGCCGTGGGTTTGAAGAAAACGACCGCTTCGCAGTTGCTGCCTGCCGTCACGGTGCTGCAGCTGTTGAACAGACTGTAGTCTCCCGGGTCCGTGCCCGCTAGTGTAACGCCCGATACCGTCAATGTCACATTTCCGGTATTGGTGAGAATAACGGATTGACCGGCAGACTGCGTACCGCTCTTAACCGTGCCAAAGTTGAGGGTGGTTGCCGACAAGGTCGCCAGCGGAGTTCCCGTGGCCGTGCCCGTCAATGCAATGGTCTGGGTAGCTCCGACAACGTTGTTGGCGTTGTCGGCAATGACCACGCTGGCGGTGCGCGTCCCGGCGGCTGTGGGGATGAAATAAACAGCTACCTCGCAATTTGCCCCTGCCGCTACGCTCGGGCTGCAGGTGTTGAACTGCAGGAAATCCTTTGCATTGGCGCCTGTAATGGCAATTGAGGTAATCTGCAGCGGCCCGTTTCCGGCGTTGCTGAGGGTGCTGGTCTGCGGCCCTTCCGGCGTACCGACCGCATCGCTGGCAAAGGTCAGCGTCGATACGCTGAGCGCTGCCTGCGGCGTACCCGATCCCGTTCCTGTCAGCGCAATGGACTGTGTCGAGCCGGTAACGTTCCCGGTATTGTCCGTGATCGTCAGCGTAGCCGATCGAGCGCCGGCCGCGCCGGGCTTGAACGTCACGTTGATGGTACAGGCTGCCGCCGGAGCCAGCGTTCCCGGGCAGCCAGTTGCCGTCTCCGCGAAGTCGCTCGCGTTTGAGCCTGAGAACGCCAGGCTCGCGACCACCAGCGATCCCGAGCCTGTATTGGTCAAGGTCACCGGTTGCGCGCCGCTGACCACGCCCACCGCCTGGCTCCCAAAGGCAATTGAGGCCATGCTCAGCGACGCTGTTGGAATACCGACGGCTGTTCCCGAAAGCGCTACCGTCTGTGGCGATCCAGTGGCGCCATCGGCCACCGAAACTGCCGCAGTTCTTGCCCCCGCGGTCTTCGGTGAAAAGGTGACTGCAATCGTGCAGGTCGCGGCCGCCAGCAACTGTGAGCCGCAGGTATTGGTCTCTGTGAAGTCGCCCGTCGGCACAATGCTGATGCTGGTAATGGGCAACGTTGCGGTGCCCGGATTCGATACCGTGATGACCGACGCAGCACTGCTGGCCCCCACGTTTGTCGAAGCGAAGCTGACGCTGGTTGGCGAGAACGCGATCTTGGGTACGCCAGTTCCGGTTCCATTGAGGGTCGCGTTTTGAATCGTCCCAACCACGTTGCCCGCATTGTCGGTCACCGTCAGCGTCGCCGTGCGGCTTCCAACGGCCGCTGGATCGAACGTAACGGAGATGACGCAGTTGGCCCCGGCCACGATCGATGTTCCGCAGGTATTCGTCTGCTTGAAGTCGGTCGCATTTGTTCCCGCAATCGCGATGCTCGCGATGTGCAGCGTATCCGTGCCCGGATCGGACAAGGTAATGGTCGATGCACTACTGGTCGTACCTACCCCTTCCGAGGCAAAGGTAAGCGTGGTGGGGGTGAGCACGGCTTGCGGAATGCCGACGCTCACTCCAGACGCGACAAGCGTTTGCGGAGAGCCGGTGACGTTATCTGCCACCGAAATCGTAGCCGTCTGCGTACTGCCCGCATTCGGATCGAAACTGACCGAAACCAGGCAGTTCGCCCCAGCCGCAATCGTTTGATGGCTGCAGCCGTCGCCGCTCAGCGGGAATTCCGTCGCATTGGAGGAAGTAACCGTGCTGATCACCAGCGACGCCGAGCCAGTGTTCGTAACGCTGAAGGTAAGTGGAGCACTCTTGGTGTTGAGTCCCTGGTTGCCGAAATTCAGAGCGGAAGGATAGAGAGCAACCCGCGCAGATGCCGCCGTGCCCGTTCCCGTCAGCGTGATCGTCCGCGGACTCCCGGTCGCCGAGTCCGTCTCGGTCACGGTCGCTGTTCTCACTCCTGTAGAAGTTGCCGCGGGCGCGAACTGCACCGTGATCTGGCAACTTGAATGGCCGTATATGGAAGAGCCGGCGCAAGTATTTGTTTCAACGAAGTCGCTCGCGTTGGCCCCGCTCAGCACTACCGAACTCACCGGAACCGTGGCCGCGCTCTGGTTGCTGACCAGCACGTAGACGATTGGGCTCTTGGTGCTGACCACCTGGTTGCCAAAGTTGACGCTGGTCTGCGACAGGACAAGCTGCTGATTCGCAGCCACGCCCGTCCCCGTCAAAGCGACCTTCTGCGGAGTTCCCGCCGCAGTGTCGGGGATAGACAGCGTTCCCGTGATCACCCCAGTCGCCGTGGGAGAAAACGCAATCACGATCTGGCAATTGCTCGCCACGGGAATGCTTGTGCCGCTGCAACTATCGCTCACAAAGGAGAAGTTGCTGGTGACCGTCGCCGTCGACACCTTTACGGGCAGGTTGCCCGCATTGGTCACCGTGAAGGTCAGAACTTCCGAGCTGTCGCTGGTTGTTCCGATCACCTGGTTGTCGAACTGTCCGCTAGCCGGCGAGACCACTACTTTGGAATTCGCTGCAATTCCCTTGCCTGCCAGCGTTGCCGTCATGGTGGTTGTCGTCTTGTCGCTGTAGGTTACGGGAAACTTGACGCTACCTGCCTTGGCCCCTGTGGACGCGGGATTGAAAGCAAGTGTAACCGTGCAATACGAGCCCACGCTCACCGTCTGGCTGGAGCATCCGTCGTACCCGCCGTATGTCGATGACGTGGTGAAGTCGCCGGTTGTAAGCGATCCGATCACCGTGTCGGTACCCACCAGGGCCCCCACCGTAAACGGCAGATTGCCGGTGTTCCACAAGTTGATGCTTTGTGTCTGGTCCGCACCGGCGCCGTAGGTCGCGCCGACCGTCTGATCCGGGAAGTTAATAGTCGACGGAGACAGTTCGGCGATATCTTTGATCGCCAGCCCGGTTCCGCTGAGTGTCGTCGTAAACGACGCCTTGGTGCCATTGCTGTACGTCACTGGGAACACAACGCTGCCCGTCGCCGCCCCGGCAGCCGTTGGCGCCAAGGTCACACTGATGGAGCATTTGCTGCGCGCTGCCACCACGTAGCCGGAGCACTCGTCATATCCGCCTTGGCTGCTGTTCGTGGAAAATGCCCCGGTCGTCGTTGCTCCCACAATCACGTTCGTTCCCGTGAGCGTCGCAACCGTCATGGGCGTGTCACTCGTATTATTCAGCGAGATAATCTGTCCCGCCGAATAAGTCGTGAGCACCTGTCCAGGAAAGCTTAAGGTGGTCGGATCGACATACGCCGATACGACTAACGCCGGAGCATACCCAGCCAGCGGTACCGAATAGGTGACGCTCTTGGAATCAGTGAACGTGAGTGTCCCGGTCATGTAGCCAGCAGAGGTCGGCGCAAAACTCACCTGAACAGCGCAAAAGCTGTTTGCTGCGATCGTGGTTCCCGTGCAGCCGTCAGTTCCAACAGGGATCAGGAACGAACTGCCTCCCACAGAAATCTTTGCCGAAGCAATCAGCAATCCCGCTGTGCCGTAGTTATGCAGATAAACGGTCTGATTGCTCGCCGAGGTCGAACCGACCGGAACCTGGTCGAAGGCAACGCCCGCCGGCGCGGGAATGACACCCGTCAGAGTCGCAATCCCCGTGCCTGTGAGAGCCTCGGTCTGAGTGCCTGCCGAATCCACCAGGGTCAACGTGGCAACTCTCGAACCTGCCGCTGCCGGTGTAAAGTACACCTGCACGTAGCACGATGCGCCCGGGACAAGCAGGTTGCCATAGTAGCCGCAACTGCCACTGCTGAATTCGTAATCGCCCATGTTCGTTCCGCTGATAGCACCCGAAGTCAGCGTGATGGACTCGCTGCCGGTGTTGCGCACGTAAATCGTGTACCCAAAGCTCTGCGCTGCTACCGCAATATTGCCGAACGCCACCGCTGTCGGCGTCAGACCAAGCGCGGCCGTGGCGGCAACCCCGGTTCCCGTTGCAGACATAGTCGCCGTCCCGGCTGAACTTGTCACCACCACGCTCCCTGTATTCGGGCTGGAAACTGCCGTCGGCGTAAATGTGACGTCGACCGGGCACGTCCGCTGGGCTCCCAGCACATAGGGGAAAGTGCCGCTGGCGCATGTGTCCGCCAGCCCATAATTGCCGGTCGTCGTGATGTTGCTGATCGAGATCGGTGAGTTACCAGGATTTGTGACGGTCAATCGCTGTGTAGCGCTGGTTGTGCCCACTGCCTGCGCCCCATACACCAGCGCGGATGGCTCAAGGAAGACGCCTCCCGTTGCCGTGATTCCATTGCCGGCAAGCGTAAGAACCTGCGCAGTCGCAGCCGAGCTATCGACAAAGCTGATGCTGCCGGTCCGAGCGCCAGCCGCGCCCGGCGTAAAGATCACCCGCACATTGCAGCTCGGGCTTGGCGCATAACCGGAGGAAGGATTCGCTTTGAGAATCGCGCCGGCGCACGTCGTGCTCGCGATGCTGAAATCCCCCGCAGACAGAACGCGATCGACCGTGATGGGAGCCGTGCCCGTGTTATAGACATAAAGATACTGCGCCGTGCTGGGCACACCAACCGGCTGATCCGGGAACACTGAGTTACCCGGCGTGAACTCAAGCGCCTGCGCCGCAGCCACGCCTGTCCCGGTCAACGCTACCGAACGCGGGCTTCCCGTAGCGCTGTCGGTGATTGTCAAGGTCCCCGTCTCCGCACCAGCCACCGTGGGCAAATAACCCACCGTCATCGAGCACGTCCCTTGCGGAACGACCTGCGTCGGGCCAGAACTGTAGCAATTGCTGTTGGTTATGGAAAAATCGCTGCTGCCCGTCTGACCTGCAGTCGCGATCGATAGCCCATAGACAAACACGGGAAAGTTACTCGTATTGTTCAAGACCACCGTCTGGTGAGCAATCGGGCCGTTGACCAGTTGCGCGTTGAAGTTCAACAAAGTCGCCGAAAGCGCAACCGTTCCCTGTGCCGTGCCGCTGATCCCCGTGCCATAGAGATAGACATACACATCCCCAAAGCCGCTTCCT
>CAILBQ010000082.1 GCA_903832475.1 uncultured Acidobacteriota bacterium
GCCAGCCTTCATTGCTCTGAATGCGTTGAAAAATGTCGTGGTTAAGTGCAGGATCGAGACATTTTGCTAGACTTCAGAAAACGTTCTCCTGCGGCCCTTTGCCGTTTCCACCACGAGGTCTCCCCTATGCGCTCCCCCCGCTTTTTCGCCGCCCTCGTCGCTGCCATCCTGATCCTTGTTGCCGCGTGCCGTGCTGAACCGCCGCATGCCTACTCGCTCTCCGGCGATGCGGCGGGCACGCACGATCCCTCCATCATCAAGGAAGGCAAGACCTGGTATGTCTTTGCCACCGGCAAGGCTCCTGACGGTGGCCAGTTCGCCGTACGCTGCTCCGACGATCTCGAGCACTGGAAGCTTTGCGGCCACGTATTCGACACCATACCCGCGTGGATTCACGAGCGCAGCCCTGGCACCCAAGACCTCTGGGCCCCCGACATCTCCTTCGTCAACGGCGAATACCGGCTGTACTACGCCTACTCGCTTTTCGGGAAAAACACCTCCGGCATCGCGCTGGCCGTCACCAAAACCCTCGACCCAACCAGTTCGGACTACAAGTGGATCGACAAAGGCCTGGTGCTTGAATCGAAGGCCGACGACGACTTCAACGCCATCGACCCCAACTTCTTCCAGAGAAAGAAGGTCAACGACAAAAAAGGGGATGCCTGGCTCTGCTTCGGCAGCTTCTGGGATGGCATCAAGATGCGCCGCCTTGGCCCCGACGGCAAGCTTTCGACCAAGGACACAACGCTGTACTCGTTGGCCCGCCGCGCCAAGCCGGAACATCCCGAGTCCGCGCCGCTCAACCTGCCTGCCAACTGGCAGGCCATCGAAGCGCCTTTCCTGGTGCAGCACGGCAAATTCTTCTATCTGTTCACGTCGTGGGACCTGTGCTGCCGCGGGACGAAAAGCACGTACAAAACCGTGGTCGGCCGCTCCCGCGTTGTGACCGGCCCTTACGTGGACGCAACCGACAAGCCGCTGCTCGAGGGTGGCGGCACGCCGCTGCTGCTGACCAACATGCGATGGCTGGGACCGGGCGGTGAGAGCATCCTGATGAACACCGAAGTGGCTGCCGGGAGGTTTGAAGACCTGATCGTCTTTCACGCCTACGATGCAAAGACCGGCAAGCCATCGCTGCAGATTTCAACCATTGACTGGTCCGACGACTGGCCGTTCGTGGCGCTGGGCGAGCAGTAGCTGAGATCAGCTTACGGTGATCATGATCTTCGAAAACGCGGATGGATTCTCGCTCCACGCCTTCAATACCTCGGGTGCTTGATCGAGAGCAACTTCGTGACTGACGGCTTCCTCGACTGGAAAGCTGCCGGCCTCGAGCATGGCGATCACTTCGCGGAAATTCTCCGGCAGCGCGTTTCGAGAGCCCAGGATATCCAACTCTTTCTGCACGAAGAGGCGTGTCTCATAGGCCACCGGCTCTTTGGCGTAGCCGATGTAGACGACGCGACCGGTGAAGGCCACTTCTTCAACCGCCGCGCGGAATGTCTGAGGCAGGCCGATCGCCTCGATGACCACATCCGGCCCGCGCCCGTCAGTCAGCTCCTGCAGTTGGCTGTGGAGGTCTTCGCGAGTCGTGTTGATGGTCTCCGTCGCGCCGGCCTTGCGGGCAATGGCCAGCTTCGCGTCGTCGACGTCGATGCCGATGGTGCGGGCTCCGCGAAAGCCAGAGGCTGCAACCGCGCCCAAACCAACGCCGCCGCAGCCGATGATGGCGACGGTATCTTCAGTGGTCACTCTACCGCGCGCCACGGCATGGAATCCGACCGTCAGCGGCTCGACCAGGCACAATTCCTTGATGCTTAGCTTCGCGGAGTAGAGCTTGCCGGCGGGAACGGCGATGTATTCAGATAAGGCCCCGTCGCGCTGCACGCCCATCGTTTCGTTGAATTGGCAGGCGTTGGGCCGTCCGCGCAGGCATGAGGGACATTTTCCGCACTGCGTGTAGGGGGAAAGCGTGACGTTCGTCCCGATAGGGAACTTTGCGTCCTTCGATTCGACCACGGCTGCGGCGACTTCGTGGCCCAGGATGCGCGGGTAGGAGATCATCGGATTCTTGCCGCGGTAGGAATTCAGATCGCTGCCGCACAGGCCGATGCGGCGAACCTGAAGCAGGACTTCTCCTTGGGCCGGCGTCGGGTTGGGTACTTCTTCGACGGCGACGACGCCAGGCTCGCGCAGGACCAGAGCTTTCATCGCGAGCCTGCCCGGTAGGAAGTCTGCATGGTGCTGCGATGGTGGGCCGCGACGATCTCGAGATACTTGCGGGCGTTGTCGGTGATGGTTTCGGGCTTGCCGGCGCGGATCGCCTTGTTGTCGACCAGGTCGCCGCCGACGCCGAGCGCAAGCGCGCCGGCTTCGAGGAATTCGGCCGCCGTGGCCAGGGAAACGCCGCCGGTTGGGACGAGTTCCACATGGGGCAATGGAGCCTTCAGCGCTTTGAGATACTTGGCTCCGCCGAGTGCGCTGCATGGGAAGACTTTCACCGCATCGGCGCCGGCTTCCCACGCGGAAATCACTTCGGTCGGGGTGAGGCCACCGGCGCATACGGTGATCGAATATCGGCGACAGATCTCAATGGTGCGGACGTTGAGGGCCGGGCTGACGATGAACTGCGCGCCGGCCAGCATGCAGGCGCGGGCAGTTTCCGGATCGAGCACGGTACCGGCGCCAATCAGAATGCGGTCGCCGGTTTCGCGGCTGAGGCGGCGAATCACGTCGATGGCGCCGGGGACGGTCATAGTGATTTCAAGCACCGTGACGCCGCCGGCTTCGAGGGCCGCGGCCAGAGCAAGAGCTTCGTCTTCCGAATCGGCGCGGAGAACGGGAACCAGGCCCACTTCGCGAATGTGCTGTATGACGTGAGACTTGTTCATAACTTCTTCCTTCGCAGATTCTGCGAGTCTTGATCTTGTGATCCGGTCTAACGCTGAACGCGGGCCGTCCCGCCCTTCATCACGCGCTCGACTTCGGGCAGCGTGACCATGGTGGTGTCGCCAGGGGTGGTCATGGCCAAAGCTCCGTGGGCGCAGCCACAGTTGACGGCATATTGCGCGCCTTTTTCGGCGAGAAAGCCATAAATCAGGCCAGAAGCGAATGAATCGCCGCCGCCGACGCGATCCAGGATTTCCAGGCCGGGCATGGCGTTGGCTTCGTAGAAGGCGCCGTCGGCGTAGCAGATCGCGCCCCAGTCATTGACCGTCGCGGTGCGGGCATTGCGCAGGGTGGTGGCGACGACTTTGAAATTGGGATATTTGGCGACGGCCTTTTCGATCATGCGGCGGAAATTGCCGGTGTCGAGGTCGGCCATATGTTCGTCAACGCCTTCGACTTCAAAGCCGAGCGAGGCGGTGAAATCTTCTTCATTACCCAGCATGACGTCGACCAGGGGGGCGAGTTCGCTATTCACTTCAAGCGCGCGGGCTTTGCCGCCGATCGACCTCCAGAGCGAGTCGCGGTAGTTCAAATCGTAGGAGACGACGACTCCGTTGTTGTGCGCTGCCTGGATGGCTTCCTTCGCGACCAGCGGCGTCGAGTCGGAGAGCGCGGCAAAGATACCGCCGGTGTGGAACCAGCGCGTGCCTTGGATGGAGAAGATGGTGTCCCAGTCGATCTGGCCGGGTTTGAGTTGCGAGATGGCGGTGTTGCCGCGGTCGGAACAGCCGAGAGCAGCGCGGACGCCGAAGCCGCGCTCAGTGAAGTTGAGGCCGTTGCGCACGGTGCGTCCGACGCCATCGTACTTGACCCACTGCACGTGCGACTGGTCGACGCCGCCCTGGTACATCAGGTCTTCGACGAGGCGTCCGACGGGGTTGTCGGCGAGCACAGTAACGATGGCGGTGTTCAGGTCAAAGCAGCGCTTGAGGCCGCGGGCGACGTTGTATTCGCCGCCGCCTTCCCAGGCCTGGAAAGTGCGTGTGGTGTGGATGCGGCCGATGCCGGGATCGAGGCGCAGCATGACTTCGCCGAGCGAGACAAGATCCCAGCGGCAGGAGTCTTTGGGCTTGAGAGTGAGGGCCACGGTAGTCTCCTACTGGTTAACGCCGCTGGCGAGGAAGCCGCCGTCGACGGTGATAATTTCGCCGGCCACAAAGGAGGCTGCGTCGCTGGCAAGATAGATGGCTGCGCCGACGAGTTCGTCGGTCTGGCCGAAGCGGCCCATGGGGGTGCGGGTGAGGAATTCCTGGCCGCGCGGGGTGCTGTCGAGCAGCTGCGAATTGAGCGAGGTGCGGAAGACTCCGGGAGCGATGGCGTTAACCAGGACTCCGTGCTTCGACCATTCGACGGCGAGCGACTTGGTGAGCGAGCCGACGGC
>CAILBQ010000083.1 GCA_903832475.1 uncultured Acidobacteriota bacterium
CAACCCCATCTCCTGCCAGTCTCCGCGAACAAGCGATACCCGTTCTCGGCGATAATCGCTGAATGAATGCTGTGAATTGGGACGACCGTGCTGTTGAGGAGCGCTGGTGCAACGAACGTCGTAACATCGTCACCGAATACCTTGCCAAACAAGGCCTGGTTCACGGCGAGATCGGTTCCTGGCCCGCGTGGCATGTCGCCCCTTATGTTTCGATCTGGGCTATCGAGAGCCTGCGAACTCCCGGCTCGGTCGGTTGGTGGGCCATCTGTGGCGATCTTCCGACGGACTATCTTTCGGCAGCGACCGTCAAACATCCCAGGAAGGTGATGATTGCCTTTGCTGACGCCTGGAAAGAGGTTGCCGAGTGCATGGTCAACCGCGTTCCTCATTCCAGCATGAGATACGGGCCGTCTGAACCAAACCCTGACCTTTCATCCGATCTTGAAAACCGTTCCAACCTACTCCGCCGATTCGCCGAAGATGATTCCGTATGGGGCCCTGAATACGACAGATGAGCGACGAACCCACGGCATCCATCAGCAAGTTTCCGCACCAATCGCGTCCGCCCGCATCGTACACGCGGAGCCGTTGGTGAAAAAGCTATTCGAAGTCTTCTACGCGGTATAAGTCCATGGGATACGCGCTATTTCTCCTTGGATGATGGCGGAGATAGATGACTCGGATCTTTGAACCGGCCTTGTATTCGTCCTCGCAATCGGAAGTTGATCCTTCGAAGCGCTCGTTCCGGTCTGTGCGAAATTCAAAACCAACTGTGAACCTCTTCTTATCTGGTACACACGAGGTGACTGTCCCTTCGGTCACCCAGCCCAGTCGGGCCAGCCGGCGATCTCGGTACAAAACGCCCACCAAAGTGAGACCCAGGCTGGTAAAGAACATCATGATGATATGAGGAAACAAGTCCCAGCCCGTCCACCACACCCAGTCTCGTGGATGATTCACCGATGGATCGGACGGCAGAAACAGAACGGAAAGCTGTTCTCCGACTCGAGGCACGGGACGTTGGCCCTCTGGTATTTTCGCCTTACCACGGTATGCCGCCCCTGCGGCTTGGAATGCGTAGACCGCCGTGAGCGAGTGTCCGCTGAGAATTCGGGTGACGGTGGCCGCTGTCACTTGGCCTTGCCTTGAAAGGGCCTTACGATGCTGCACCTTTTGCATGGTGAGATAGCCAAAAGAAGTGAACCAGACAAGCCCGCCCCCGACGAGAAAAACAATCGCCGTCAACAGAAATTGCGAATCGTTCGAATACAGGAATACCCGGCGCGGAACTCCAGCGTTGAGCTCTTCCAAAGTTGGCTCCCGTGCAGCAGCATCTTTAGGCACGCCGAACATTCCAAGTTCTCCTGATTCTAGGTCGACAGAGGATGGATGTTTTTCTGGTGTGAGCGTACCACGGAGGTGTCGGGGAGCGCCGGGTCTCGCTTCTGAGACCGGGCCTTCCCTTCAGATGATGTAATCAATTCATGCCCGGCAAGCCCCCGTCCTTGGCGAATCTCCGCGAGCAAGCCTTGTCCTTCGCCTATCGCATGGACTGGATGCGCGGCCTGCGCGCGGCGACCGCCCTCAGTACCCCGCTCCTCCTCGCCGACGTCACCGGACTTACCCACCTCGGCTGGACCGCCCTTGGCGGCATCGAAGCCATCGTCTCCGACGCCGGAGGCCCGTACCGCAGCCGTCTCGCCCGTCTTTCGCTCGTCACCGTCGCCGGCAGCTTCGCCATCTTCCTGGGCACGCTGGCCGGCAACGACCTGCGCTGGGCCCTCCCCGTCACCCTGCTTTTTTGCTTTGCCTGGACCTACTCCACCGTCCTCGGTCAGCCATTCGCCTCTGCCGGCCTGCTCATCCAGGTCATTTACATCTGCGGCGTCGGCGAGCCCGAGCCTTTCCTGAAAGAAGCCCTCCTCCGCGCCGGATTCCTGCTTGCCGGCGGTGCCTGGGCTACGCTGCTCTCGCTGATCCTCTGGCCGCTCGACCCCTACCGCCCCGCCCGCCGATCCGTCGCCGAATGCTATCGCGCTCTCGGCGCTTTCCTGGCCAGCACCGCCCGCCTGCAATCATCCCCGCACACCGCCGACGACTGGCACCGCGCCAACCGCGAACACAAAATCCAGCTCCGTCAGCTCATCGAGCGCGCCTGGGAAGCTGTCGCCAGCGTCCGCGCCCAGACCATGGCCGAAACCGCCCCCGGCCGCCAGCTCATCGTCCTGCTCGAAACCACCGACCTCATCCTGCAGCGTGCTGTCGCCCTCGCCGAACATGCCGAAGCAACGACTCCCCTGCTCCACCCCACCGCCTGCACCCAGGCCGGACTTGGCTTCGCCAGCCTGGTGGAGCTCGCCGCCGCCAATGAATCGGTCGCCTCCCTGCTCCTGCGCCGCAGGTCCCGCCTGAACCTGCAAGTCCCAAACCAGGACGCCGCCGCCCTCCGCGCCACCCTCGCCCAGTTCCCCGCCTCGCTCCGTCTCTGCCTGCCCCAGGACGATCCCGACGGGCACTTCCTCGCCCGCCAGCTGGTCGAAATCGCCTCCAACCTCGACACCGCCGTCGAAACCGCGACTGCCCTTCGCCAGGGAACGCCTGCACCGGCCGCGCCCGCCGAACCCGAACCCTCGATCGCCGCACCCTCTCCTTTGATCTCGGCCCAACCCAACGCCCGTGACCTTCCCTCCGCATTGGACCGGCTCGCCGCTAACTGGTGCTGGACCTCGCTCTCCCTGCGCCACGCCCTCCGCGTCGCCCTGGTATGCGGCTTCGATGTCTGCCTGATCGAAGAGCGCCACCTCGGCCACGGCTACTGGCTCATGATGACCTCGCTAATCGTCCTCCAGCCCCACGTCTCTGGAACCCTCCGCCGCGGCCTTCAGCGCGTCGGCGGAACTGTCGCCGGAGGCATCCTGGCTGCCGTCCTGGCTTTGGTCCTGCACTCCCAGCTAGCCACCGGCCTCGTCCTCATCCCCCTCGCCGTCCTGGCCCTGGCCCTGCTGCCCATCAATTATTCCGCCTACGCCTTCTTCGTCACACCCACCTTCGTCCTCGCCTTCCTGCGCCATCCCGGCGACTGGCAGCTGGCCCTGATCCGCGTCGGCAACACCATCGCCGGAGCCGCCATCGCCATCGCCGCCATGACCGTCCTCTTTCCCGCCTACGAGCGCGAACGCATCGCTGGCTACCTGCAAACCAGCCTCGCCGCCAACCGACGGTACCTCGAACGCCTCATCGAGAGCTGGCGAACCGCTAACCGCGACCCGCGGCCCCTGGCCCTTGCACGCCGCGCCACCGGCCTGGCTCACAACGACATGGAAGAATCCGTCGAACGCGTTCTCGCCGAAAGCTGGGCCCGCAAAACCTCCTCGGAATCCCTGCTGGCTTTCGCCGCCTATCTTCACCGCTTCTCGCAATCCATCACCGGCCTGGTTTCCATCCCCGGCAACTGGGACTGGAAAGCCTCCCCACCCGTCCGATCCCGTCTCGCCGCCGTCCACGAACGCCTGCTCTGGTTCGAAAGCTACCTGCGCTCCCCGTCGCAAGCCGCAACCTCAGAATGGCCTCCGCTGTTCGCTTCGTCTCCCGGCGAAGCCGCCCCGGCCGTCCTCACCCCCGGCGAACGCCAGCTGGTCCGCCTCGAACGCCAGACCCACGTCATGCGCCGCCACCTGGAAATTCTCACCGCCAATTCCACTCCATCCGCCACACCCCTGCTGAAGTAACCCAAAAGTCGCGCACCATCCTCCGTGCCAGCGGAACCATTTGCGGGATACAATCGTCCAATAGTCGATGGGCCTGCTCCAGCCCCGGCCTGACGCCTCGTTTGCGAGTTGGAGACAGCCCAGCCCACAAATTCTGTCGCAGGCGGTCGAGCAGTCCATCCATCCCCAAAAGCGCTTGCCGAAGGCGCGTGGGAAAGAGAGCGTGGACTGCCGAATATGACGGAACTGCACCAATCCAACTTTTGCCGGATACTCGATCGCCCTTCAGTCAAACTGGCCGGCGCTGCCCTGGTTGCCACCCTTCTCAGCATTTCACCCTGTCTTTCCGCGCAAACCGCACCTGCCGCGCCGCCTCAGGCTCCTCCAGCCCAGACCGCTCCCGCTCCCGCGAAAAATCCCGTCGACGTAGCTCCCGTCCCCGCCGCCAAACCCACTCCCGGACCCACCCCTGACCGTTCGACGGCCTACTATCACTCCGCCCTCGCCCACACCTACGAGGACATGGCCACCAACTACGGCCGCCAGGAATACGTCACCCGCGCCATCGAGGAGTACAAGCTCGCCCTCAACGCCGACCCCAATTCCTCAGAATTGGCCACCGGCCTGGCTGAGCTCTACTTCCGCGTCGGCCGCATCGCCGAGGCCATCCGCACCGCCAAAGATCTCGTCCAGAAAGACGACACCAACCTCGACGCCCACAAGCTCCTCGGCCGCATCTATCTTCGCTCCCTCGGGCAGGAGCAAGGCCCGAATGGTCAGTCGACCCCCAGCGCCGAAATGCTTGACCTCGCCATCGCCGAGTTCACCCGCATCGTCGCCCTCGAGCCTAAGAGCCTCGAAGACCGCCTCCTCCTCGGCCAGCTCTACACCGTCAAGCACGATCCCGCCAAGGCGGAAGCCCAGTTCAAAGCCGCCCAGGACATCGAGCCCGCTTCCGAAGATGTGATCCTCAACCTCGCGCGCCTCCACGCCGAAGGCGGCGACCTCAAGCGCTCCGCCGAGATCCTCGAAGCCGTTCCCGTCAGCGACCGCACCCCCAAGGAAGAATTCGCACTTGGCGCCGCCTACGAGCAGCTCAAGGACAACAAGAAGGCCATCGCCGCCTACCAGCGCGCCGTCGACATGGACCCCGAAAACCTCGACGCCCAGCGCTCCCTCGGCCAGGCCCTCCTTGCCGACAATCAGCTCGACGCGGCCCTCAAGCAGTTCCAGCAGCTCGTCGCCGCCGATCCTGAAGACACCGCCGCCCTCGACCGCGTCTCCGAAATCCAACGCCGCCAGGGCAAATACTCTGAAGCTCTCGTCACCATCCGCAAAGCCCGCGCCAAGGACCCTAATTCCCTCGAAGCCGGCTATAACGAAGGCTTGCTGCTCGACGTTCTCGGCCGCTATGACGAAGCCATCGCCGTCTACCAGAAAATGTCCGAGCTGACCGAGCACGCCAACGGCGCCTACACCCAGGAAGAGAAAGCCAACCGCAGCGTGTTCCTGGAGCGTCTTGGCTCCGTCTACCACGAGCAGAACAAGACTCCCGAAGCGATCGCCGCTTATCAGAAGATGATCGACCTTGGCGGAGACTTCGCCAAGCGCGGCTACCAGGGCCAGGTCGACACCTATCGCGACGCGAAGATGTTCGATGAAGCGACCGCGGTCTGCCGCAAGGCCGTCGCCGCCAACCCCAACGACCGCGACATGAAGCTGCTTCTCGCTTGGCAGCTCGCCGACACCGGCAAACTCGAAGAAGGCCTGGCCCTCGCCAACGGCATGCTCGACGGCAAACCCGGCGACCGCGAAGTCTACCTCCAGATCTCGCAGATCCAGCTTCGCCTCAAGCACTGGAAAGAAGCGGAAGACGCCCTCGCCAAAGCAGAGCCCTACGCCACCAAGACCGAGGACAAGGCTAACCTCTACTTCCAGAAAGGCGCTCTCGCCGAGCGCGAAAAGAAATACGATCAGGCCGAGCAGTTCTTCCACAAAGTGCTCGAAGTCGATCCCAACAACGCCATCACCCTCAACAACCTCGGCTACATGCTCGTCGACAAGACCAGTCGCTATCAGGACGCCCTCAAGTACATCCGCAAGGCCGTCGAACTTGAGCCTATGAACGGCGCCTACCTCGACTCACTTGGCTGGACCTACTTCAAGCTCGGCCAATACGAGCAGGCTGAAGACAACCTCCGCAAGGCCGTCGAGCGCACCTCCACTGACCCCACCGTCCACGATCACCTCGGCGACCTCTACGAGAAAACTGGACGCATCCGCCTCGCCGCAGCGCAATGGGAAATCTCCATCGCCGAGTTCGCCAAGTCTGCCTCCGCTGACGTCGAATCCACCGAAGTTGCCAAGGTCCAGAAGAAGCTTGAAGGCGCCCGCGTCAAGATGGCCAAGCAGGAAAGTCACATCGGCGACAACAGCAAGCAGCCGTAACTCGCTGCCCGTTCGTACAGCTTCATACAATGAAGAGAGCCGCAACGGTCGCCCGTTGCGGCTCTCTTACTTTCCACCTATCTCCTACTGCTGATGCTCCGCCGCCGACCGCGCGTAGACATCGACGTTGGCCTTATCCACCAGCGCCGATCCCGTGTCGATAAAGTACGGATACTCCGCAAACGCATCCGCACTGAAGTCTTTCTGCAGGTTCTGCGGCTTGTTGTGAAAGACCTCGTCCAGCTCCTTCAGCCCAACATAGGCCATGGTGAAAGGCTTCTGCGAGATGGTCGCTTCGATCGTCCCATCCTTGATCTCCGCCAGCGTGTCCTGCTCGACGTCCATGGCGATCACCACGCGATCGGTCACCTTCTGCCGCCGCACTGCATCCGCGACCACCTTGCCCGAAGAAGCTTCGAGGCAGATGAACGCCGAGACTTTCGTCGCACCCGTTTGCGTCAGATATTGCTGCGTATTGTCGAACGCATTGCGGGCGTCGCCCTTGATGTCCACCACGTCGAGAATCTTGATCTCCGGATGCGTCGCAAACACGTCCTTGTACCCCTTCAACCGCTCGTCAAGGTTCGGCTGCCCCGGCATCGAGAAGAACACCACGTTGCCCCGGCCGCCCAGCTTCTCCACCACTCGCTGACCACCCAGGTGACCTGCCGCCAGGTTGTTCGTTCCGATGAAAAATAGACGATGACTGGAAGGCGCATCGGAGTCCATCGTGATCACTGGAATGCCCGCCGCAATGGCTGCTTCGATCCCCGGCTTCAACAGCGCTTCATCCGCGACTGAAATCAAAATGCCGGACGGCTTCGCCGCCACCGCGTGATTCAACTCCTGTAGCTCTGCCTGCGGATCGTAGTTATCCGGTCCAGCTACTTTCGCCGTCACATGATACCGTCCTGCCGACTGATTGAATCCAGCAACGGCAGTCTTCCAATACGGCAATGCCAGATTCGCTGACACCAGGTAGAACGTCTCAGACTTGTCGTGCCGGGCGCAGCTGGTCACTAAAAGCAGTGTGGGCGTGAGTGCCAGTACAGCGAGTCTTTTCGCGAATCTCATAAGCATTCCTCCTGGAACAATTCCGAATTCGTAAGGGTGAGAGCTTTCGTCTGGCTCGACGTGTTACGAGTCTCATGTCGTGTGCCAGCCTATCTAAAAAGCACCCGGAAGTGTACTCCGGACGCTGAACAATGTCCAACATTCTTCCTCTCTACCATAAGGCCTTCCGTCCGGCATCGAGACGGAGAATGGGACTTAAAACCCGCTGTCATGACAACTTTGCTCGGCTCCCCTCGTCGACGCGGTATACCCTAGGGCCAGCGAGGAGCCCAGTGAGCCAGGGACGAACTTTCAGCGAGCGCCGGCCATGACCAGCCACTCCGACTCCCACACCGCCTTTGCTCTTCCACCCGCTCTCGCCGTCCCCACCGGTGATTCGGAACCCCTCTCCCAGCGCGCCTTTCCTGAACCGCCTCACGCCTATCGATCCGAGTTCGCCCGCGACGCGGCACGCATCCTTCATGCCAAGGCCTTCCGCCGCCTCGCCGGCAAGACCCAGGTCTTCTCCCGCCGTGCTATCGAAAGCGACCACTCCCGCAGCCGCCTCACTCACACTCTCGAAGTCTCCCAGATCGCCCGCACCGTCGCCTCCACGCTCGGCCTCAACGTCCCCCTCGTCGAAGCCCTCGCGCTGGTCCACGACATCGGCCATCCGCCCTTCGGCCACGCCGGCGAAGCAGCCCTCGACCAGGCCCTCCGCGCCCACGGCCTCGGCTTCGATCACAACCTGCACGCCCTGCGCATCGTCACCACCTTCGAAGAACGCTACGCCGGCTTCCGCGGCCTCAACCTCACCCTCGGCGTCCGCGAGGGCATCGTCAAGCACTCCCGCGACTACCCCGCGGATCGCTTTCCCGAACTGGCCGAATATCTCCTCAATCAGCAGCCCCCTCTCGAAGCCCAGCTCATCGATATCGCCGACGAAATCGCTTACCTCACCGCCGACCTTGAAGACGGCCTCGCCGCCGGCGTCCTCCGCCTCGCCGACATTGACGACCAGCTCCCCCTCTTCTCCGGCCTCTACGCCGAGGCCCGACAGCGATACCCCGCCGCCCCGCCCCGCTTGCTCACCAACGAAGCCCTCAAGCAAATGCTCAACGCCCTGGTCACCGACCTCATGCAGGAAATCGCTGCCCAGGTCAAAGCCCGGCACATCGCGTCGCTAGAAGACCTGCGCCACGCCCCGCACCGCATTGCCCGCCTCAGCGAATCCATGGAAGAGCATCGCCGCCAGACCAAGGCCTTTCTCTACGCCAACCTCTATCTGTCCCCCGTCCTCGAAGCCGAACATGACCACGCCGTTGAGGTCATTCAGACCCTTTTCAACGAATGGACAGCCGATCCCCGCCTGCTTCCTTCTGACCACATCGCCCGCGTCTCGGAAGAAGGCGTACCGCGCGCCGTCGCCGACTACATCGCCGGCATGACCGACGCCTACATCGAACAAGCCTGGCAAAACCACCTCAGATAAAAAGCGCCCGCTTCCACCGCAAACCTGTCCTCCTGTGCGATCGCAGCCCTACAATCGCAGTCCTCCTTAGCAAGCGCCGCGGAGCCCCAGCGACAGGTCTTCGTCGCTGAGGTGGTCAAAGCGAGTCGAAGGGCTTGCGGTTGTCCTTTTGTTCTTCTCCTGATTAACAAGACCCAGGTTGCCCCATCCATGCCGGTCTTTGGGCATGGGTGGGAAGAATCAGCCAACCGAGCCCTCCGCCAACAACACACCGGGTGCCCCCGGTCTCGCTTCTGAGACCGGGGATTCACAACACCATGGCCGATAGCAAACCGGGTAGACCGGGGAAGGATCCCCGGCAATGCAGCGCCTGCCCCCACGAAGGGGTTTCAACTCCTGGGGTCGCCGGGTGCCCCACATCTCGCTTTTGAGATGTGGAGTCCATTTAAAAATGGGTGCATGCCATAAGTTCACCGAATACAGAATCGATTCTCCGGCAGAGCGCCAAAGGCGCGCCGTCATACCAGCCCAGCCCATCGGGCTGGGTCATGCCACACCGGGAACCCGGAGGGCTGAAAGCCCGACCCACGAGTCTCCCGGGTGCCCCCGGTCTCGCTTCTGAGACCGGGGATCAACAGCACCATGGCCGATAACAAACCGGGTAGGCCGGGGATCATCCCCGGCAGCTCATGGCTCCGCTCGGCAACCTGCCATATACAAAAGTAGCTGGCACTTCCTCCGTCAAACTGGCGCACCCAGGCACAAAAATCTGCCATATACAAAAGTAGCTGCCATGGCTTCCCCTATAAGCACAAACGAGGCAATTGCTGCGCAACTGGAAACCACGCGCAGCAAAGTACTTCCAACAAAAACGCTTGACAGGGCCTGCAACACTCGCTGGACCGGGCGCGATGGCAATTGTTCCACGCGGAACAATCCCCGCATTTCCACTCAAAAATCGCCTCCAGATTGTTCCACGTGGAACAATTTGAGATTTCGCAGACGGCCAGATTGTTCCACGTGGAACAATTTGCAAACTCCAAAACCATGCCGGCCAATCAAGGCCCCGATGAGCCGGTACACTGAATGCGACAGGCCTCAGGACCAGATCTTTTTGGAGGAAATCACGGCATGAAGAAAATCGGCGTTTTGTTCGGCATGGAAAACAGCTTTCCCGGCGCACTCGTGGAGCGGATCAACTCTCTCAAAGTCGACGGCATCTCCGCCGAATTTGTCGAAACCGGCGCCGTGCATCTCGACAAGCCCTGCCCTTACGCCGCCATCGTCGATCGCATCTCGCACGACATCCCCTTCTACCGCGCCTACCTGAAGCACGCGGCTCTGGGAGGGACGGCCATCATCAACAACCCCTTCTGGTGGTCGGCCGACGACAAGTTCTTCAATTACACGCTGGCCGCGAAGCTGGGCGTCGCTGTGCCGCCAACGGTGATCCTGCCGCACAAGAAATACCCCGAAAACACAAACCAGAACTCCATGCGCAACCTCGAAGTTCCGCTCGACTGGGAAGGCGTCTTCCACTACGTCGGCGAGCACGGTTTCATGAAGCCCATTGATGGCGGCGGCTGGCGCGACGTATATCACATCCGCAATCGCGAAGAGTTCTTCAACGCCTACGATCACTCCGGCTCGCTGTGCATGATTTACCAGAAGGCCGTCAATTTCAAAGAGTACTTCCGCTGCTACGTCGTCGGTCAGAAGAAGGTGCACATCATGCCCTACGACCCCAGCCGGCCGCATCATGAGCGCTACGTGCAGGACCCTCCAAAGTATGAAAAGGGCTTGCTGAAGCGCGTCGAACAGGATGCGCTGAAACTGTGCCAGGCGCTGGGCTACGACCTGAACACGGTTGAATTTGCCGTGGAGGATGGCATTCCCTACGCCATCGACTTCATGAACCCCGCCCCCGATGCGGACTTGCATTCTGTCGGTGAAGCCAACTTCGAATGGATCGTTTCCGAAGTCGCCGCGCTGGCTATCGCCAAGGCGAAAGCCTCGCCGATCAAGCCGGAGATCCGCGCAGCGGCCTTCCTCGGCGTCGAGACGAAAGCTGCCAAACCAGCCAAAGAAGCGGCGAAGAAAAAAGCTCCCGCCAAGAAAGCCAAGGCGGGCAAGTAGCGATTCGCTGCTGGCGCCTCAGTTCGTGCGATGCTTCATGATGGCCTCGCGGACGGCAGCCAGCGGAGCCTTGGCGTCAAGAGTATCGCCGCCTCGGGAAACTCCCAGCTGCTGCCAGAGAGCGGGCAGATCGACCGGCATCGGATGGGTGCTCCACTGCTTGTACATGTCGGTCAGCACAGTGGTGCCGGTGGCCTTGTCGCCAACTTCCAATGCCTTCATCAACGGCCAGTCGTGGTCGATGGTGCCGCCGGCGGCGACGACGGCGCGCAGCGCATCCTGAAGACCCTTGCGATTGCCGGTCTGCTTGTGAATCTCGACATCGGCCACGAAGCAGAACAACGCCCCACCCCAGTACGTCCGGCCCCAGGTGTGGGTGCGGTCCATGCCTTGATCGTTGGCGCCGGGCTCGCCTTTGGGCATGCCGTCCATCATGTCGTGCCAGACCTGCGCGGCCTGGAGTTCACCGGACTGCACGCGGGCGATCGGTTCGATATAAGTGGCGAGGCCTTCCTCCATCCAATGCTGATCGTCGGGAAGTGTGGGAAAGGCCATGTGGGTCAGCTCGTGCGTCATGGTCCAGTCTTCCGTGAGTTCCTCCACCGTCGTGTGCTGGCCGAGACGGATGCGCGTGAAACCGGGGTCGCCATGCATGCCGCCCCAGGTCGTCCCCTGCACGATGCCATCCTCGCCTGGAACGGTAACGATGAGAACACGGGCGCGAGGCACGGGAAATTTGCCGTAATAGACCACAACGGCATTTGCGGCTCGCTGAACCCAGGGAAGGATTTTGTCTTGCGCAAGGTCGAGTTCGCCGGCCGCAAAGTCCACCTGCAGCGCTGCTCCGGGAAGGGTCGGGTTTTTGGTGGCGACGACTTCGGCATTCCATGGACCGCGGTGCTGCGGCGGCTGGGCCTGGGTCGCGAACGACGGTAAACAGAACAGGGCGACACCTGCGAAAATTACGCGCATCAGGCGCTCCCTTCCATGACACCGCAATTGCCGAACGGTAACAGTTCGACGCGAGAACGGCTGTCTCAGGTTACTTTGCGGAAGGTTAAGTTGTATCGATAAGGCCCGGTGAGGGGGTCGCTGCCGGGTTTGAGAGGCAGCACGCCATGGAAGCGCATGCGCGAGGGCCCTCCCCAGACCAGCACGTCGCCGTGCTCCAGCAGGATGCGACGGGTGGGATCAGTGCGGTTGAGGCCGCCCAGCAGAAAGGTCGCCGGCAGGCCCAGCGAAACAGAGACGATGGGCTGGGTGAGATCGCACTCGTGGCGATCCTGATGGAGGCCAAGCTTGACACCGGCCTGGTAGCGATTGACCAGTCCGGCGTCCGGCCGAAACCGCTCGAAGCCAGCCAGCCGGGCGGAGCGAACGGCGATTTCATAGAAGACTTCCGGCATAGGCGGGCGGGCGCTAAAGGGGACAGCCGGCTGCGGGCTCGCGTAGCGGAAGCCGGAGTTTTCGTAGAGGCGATTGCGCGCGCCGCAGGCGGTCGAGACGATCATCATCGGCAGTCCGCTGGGCGTGGTGACGTTGCGGAAAGGCGCCGTCGCCTCGAGAGTCCGGACGGCTGCGAGCAATTCGATGTCCTGCGAGGAAGCCAGGCCGCGCATGAGGACGGCGCCGGGGAAGAGCTCTTCGTGCGTCGGCGCCAGGGCGAGTTGGGAGAAGAGATTCATGGCTGGGAACAGCATACTCCAAAAGCGAATAAAAGGCGAAAGAATATTCGCGAAGAAGATTCGTCTTGAAGCGAAATTGAATGTTCCCCGATCCAGCGGGAACTTCCGGTTGATAGTCTTGCGTTTCGAGTAAATAGCGTCGATTGGGGTCTGTGAAAGAGGAATGCATGCATAGCGACATTCGGAAGCTGATGGCCGGGATGGTGTTGGGTGCGGGGCTGGTGATCGGTATGGGCCTCATGACGCGCGCAGGGGCGACGGCTCAAACGTCGCGGCAGAGTCTCAACGCGGACGCGCAGTGGAAGTTTATCCAGGACGATGTGGAGGGGGCAGAGCAGCCAGGTTTGAACGACGCAGACTGGCGGACCGTCGACCTGCCGCATGACTGGAGCATCGAGTCAGCGCCGGACCCGAAAAACCCCACGGCTTCTGGTGGAGGGTTCTTTCCTGCCGGCGTCGGTTGGTATCGGCGGACATTCACACCGCCCGCGAGCTGGAAGGGCAAGCAGGTGCGGGTGGAGTTCGACGGCGTGGCGAGCAATGCGACGGTATACCTGAACGGGAAGGCGCTGGGCGTGCATCCGTACGCGTATACCAGCTTTGGCTTCGACCTGACGCCGGGACTGATGCTGGGCGAGACGAACCTGCTGGCAGTGCGGGTGGATAATTCGCAGCAGCCGAGCAGCCGCTGGTACATGGGCGCGGGCATCGATCGGCATGTACGGGTTGTGGTGACGGAACCGGTACACGTAGCGCCGTGGGGCGTGTTCGTCAGCACGCCAGAAGCGACCGCCGCAAGCGCCAAGGTGATGGTCCGGGTGAAGGTCGAGAACGCAGGGTCAGATGCCGGCGACGTGACGGTGAAGACGAAGCTCTATGGCGCAGGCGACAAGGTTGTGAGTGAAGGGACGTCCAGCCTGCAGGTGGCTGCGGGCGCGGGTGCAGACGCTGCGCTGGAGATTGCTATCGTCAGGCCGGCGTTGTGGTCGCCGGAGAAGCCAGTGCTGTACCGCGCGGTGACGGAGATACAGAAAAGCGGCAAGACAGTCGACAGCGTAGAGACGACATTCGGGATTCGGACGCTGAGCTGGTCGGTCGACAAGGGCCTGCTGCTCAACGGCAAATCGATCAAGATGGCCGGGGGAAGCGTTCATCATGACAACGGCCCGCTGGGATCGGCAGCCTTTGACCGGGCGGAGGAACGGAAGGCGGAGCTGCTCAAGGCGGCGGGCTTCAACGCGGTACGGACGGCGCACAATCCTCCGTCTCCGGCGTTTCTGGACGCATGCGACCGGGTAGGCTTGCTGGTGCTGGATGAACCGTTCGATGTGTGGACCAGGCAAAAGGTGAAATTCGATTACGCGCATCTGTTCAACGAGTGGTGGGAGCGGGACGTGGATTCGATGGTGTTGCGGGACCGCAATCACCCATCGATCATTGCGTGGGGCATTGGAAATGAGATTCCCGAGGCGTGGACGCCGGAGGGTGCGCCAATCGCCAAGAAGCTGGCAGCGCGGGTGCGGGCGCTGGACACAACGCGGCCGCTGACGGAGGCATTTCCGGGGGCGACCTACACGCCGAGCACGGATGCGGTGATGGCGCAGCTGGACATCGCGGGCTACAACTACAACCTGGAGCAGAACAGCGCGAAAGACCATGCGCGGGTGCCAAGCCGGATCATGATGACGACGGAGTCGATGCCGGCGGTGGCCTTCAAGGAATGGAAGCTGGTGCATGAGCAGCCCTACATTCTCGGCGAGTTTGTGTGGACAGCGATGGACTACCTCGGCGAGTCGGGCATCGGCAGCACGACGACGATGGCTCCCGAGCAGGCGACGCAGGTGACGCAGGCAACGGCGATGATGAGCAGCATGATGGCCAATATGGGCGCGGATGGGAAGAGTCCGTTTGAGGCGCTGGCGCAGCCCCAGGAAGCCAAACCGAATCCGATGATGAGCCTGATGTTTCCGGGGTATCCATGGCATGCGGCCAACTGCGGGGATATCGATTTGACGGGCTTTCGCAAGCCGCAGTCGTGGTACCGGGACATGGTGTGGAACGGCGGGAACCGGGTGTATGCGACGGTGAGGGTGCCGGAGCCGGAGGGGAAAAAGATTGTAGCCATCGGGTGGAGTGTGTACCCGACGCTTCCGAGCTGGACGTGGCCGGGGCAAGAAGGGAAAGAGATGGAGGTAGAGGTCTACGCCGGGACGGAAAAGGTGCGGCTCTATCTCAACGGCAAGCAGGTGGGCGAGATGCCGACGGGCGTCGAGCAGGAGCGGAAGGCGACCTTCAAGCTGCCCTATGCGCCGGGGACGCTTAAGGCCGTAGGGGTCAACGGCGGGCGCGAAGTGGCGACGAGTGTGCTTGAGACCACCGGGGAAGCGGCGAAGCTGCAGTTGAAAGCCGACCGCAGCGTGCTGGACGCCGACGGGCAGGATCTGAGCTACGTCGTCGTGGAGGCGGTTGATGCGCAGGGACGCTTGCAGCCGAATGCGACGCAGGAGGTGGAGTTCACCGTTAGCGGGCCGGGGACGATTGCGGCGGTGGGCAATGGCGATGGGATGAGCACCGAGGCGTACCAGGGATCGAAGCGAGCGCTGTTTCACGGACGCGCGGTGGCAGTGGTAAGGAGCGCGGAGAAGGCGGGAGCGATCACGCTGACGGCGAAAGCGGCAGGACTGACCGAGGGCCAAGTGACGGTGACGGCGGAGAAGAAGGCTGAGGGGGCGATGCTGCCGGAATAAGGCGGTTAACGCAGGCGTGGACGGCGAATCGGTGTGAGAGACAGGAGCTTGAGTTCGAGCACTGCGAAGTTTTCCATCCCATTTGGTGCTTGATTGAGCTGTCATCCCACATCTCACAAGCGAGATGTGGGCCACCTGGTTGGTTTCACCGCGCGACTTGGGTCGGTGTCGACTGGCTGGCCAGTCCTGTTCGTTCCCATCCTTCGAGCAAGTGCGCTCGAAGGATGGGGCACCCGGGGTGTTACGGAACGTCAACAGCAGATTCCCCTCAGGGGAATGACAGAAAGAAA
>CAILBQ010000084.1 GCA_903832475.1 uncultured Acidobacteriota bacterium
AGTTGATGGCGGCTTTGATGTCCGGGCTGAAGCCCGGACCTATCTCAGAAGCAACGGCAAAGACAACAGCAACAGCAACGGGAGGGCAAGGGCGAAGAGCGAAAGAAGAAGCAGATTCCCTGCGGGAATGACAGAAAGAAAAACAAGAGCAAGGGCTGACGCAGGTCCTTCGACTCGATGCGTTCGCTCAGGATGACAAATCAGTTGAGGCAGGTGATGGCTGCCTGAAAGTAGGCGCTGCGTTTGGCGCATAGCGCCCACTTTCATTTGGCGCGGGGGTGGGTTTTGTCGTAAACCTGCGTCAATTGGGCGGCGGTGAGCTGGGTGTAGCGCTGGGTGGTGGAGAGGCGCTCGTGGCCGAGCAGTTCCTGGATGCTGCGCAGGTCGGCGCCTTCTTCGAGTAAATGAGTGCCGAAGGCGTGGCGCAGGGTGTGCGGATGCACGTCGGAAGAGAGGCCGCGCTGGACGGCGATCTGCTTGACGATGCGGGCGACGCTTCGGGTGGAGAGGCGAGCGTTGCCACGCAGGTGCAGATTGAGGAGCAGGGCGTCGGTGTTACGTTGGGCAGCGGTGAGGCGGGCCTGGCGTTCGGCCAGGTAGGCGCGCAGGGCCTGGGCGGCAGCGTCGCCGAGTGGGACGTAGCGCTGCTTCTGGCCTTTGCCGCGGACCAGGATGGCTTCGTTGGCCCAGTGGATATCGGCGAGGTTGAGGCCGGTGAGCTCGGCGTTGCGGATGCCGCAGCCGTAAAGCAATTCAAAGATGACGGTGTCGCGGGTGGGCCAGGTGGGGGCCAAGGCGACAGGAGCCTGATCGAGCTGCGGCAGGCGAGTGGACGGCTTGGCGCCGATGCTGTCGATGACCCGGTTCATCTGTTCGATGGAGGGGACGCGGGGCAGGTGTTTGGGCAGACGTGGCGTGGCGACCAGGGAGGCGACGTTCTGGCTTACGTGGTGAAAGCGGGCCAGCCAGCGGAACCAGCTGCGCACGGCGGCGAGAGCGCGAGCCGCGGAGGCTTTGGAGAGGCCGCGATCGTAGAGCGTGCCTAGCCACGCACGGATGCGGGTGTGTTCGATGGCGGCGGCAGGAGTTTCGGGGCCTTCGGTCTTGGCGATGTAGGCGACGAAGTTATGCAGTTCGCGCTCGTAGGCACGCAGGGTGTGGGGAGAGCTGCCGCGCTCGTTGGCCAGGACGGCGAGGTATTCGGCGACCAGGGCGCTGAGCGACCTGGGTGGAACGGCGGATTCGGAAGGAGCGGCGACCGGCTCTGCGGCGGCTTCATCAACGGGGGCGGCCATGGGGCTCATGCCGGTTCCTCGATTTCTAGCAGGAACGGGGCGGGCTTTGCTTCGCTGGTTTCGACGTCGACGTGGCGACCGCGGGGGTGATGCTGGCGATGAACAGCCTTGAGGCGGCCAAGGGCGAGATGGGTGTAGACCTGGGTAGTCGAAATGTCGGCGTGGCCGAGGAGAAGCTGGACGGAGCGGAGGTCGGCGCCGTGTTCGACCATGTGGGTGGCGCAGCTGTGGCGCAGGGTGTGCGGGCTGGCTCCGAGGCTGGCCGACTTGACCATGACCCAGATGGACTGGCGGGTGAGGGGCATGCCGCGCAGAGAGAGGAAGAGTCGCGAGGCGTCGGCGGCGCGGGCGTGGGCGCGCATGCGGGCCAGATGAGGGCGGCCTTCGCGGAGATAAGTCGAGAGAGCTTCGAGAGCGGTCACGCCGAGGGGCACGATGCGTTCCTTGTCGCCTTTGCCGCGCACCAGGACGCGGCCGGCGTCGAGATGCAGGTCGGCGGTGGAAAGGGTGGTCACTTCGGAAACGCGCAGGCCTCCGGCGTAGAGCAGTTCGAGAATGGCGCGGTCGCGGAGGCGGGTGGCGCGAGCCTGGGGGTGGTTGGCAGCCTGTTCGGCGGCGTCGAGCATAGCGGTGACTTCGGATTCGGCGAGGGACTTGGGCAGGACTTTCCAGGCTTTGGGGGATTCGATATTGACGGTAGGGTCGTGGTGAATGCGGCGATCGAGCAGGAGCCACTTGTAGAAGCCGCGAATGCAACTGAGCTTGCGGGCGGCGGAGCGGGCGTCGATGCCGTGGCTGCGGAGGTGTTCAAGGAAGGCGGCGACGTCCTGCTGGGCGGCGGTGAGGAGGACGCCGTGGCGGGTTTCGAGGAATTCAGCGAAGGTTTTCAGGTCGCCGTCGTAGGCCTCGCAAGTGAGCGGGCGAAGGCCTTTTTCGACGCGCAGGTAGACCAGGTATTCGTGGAGCAGGCCGAGATTGCGCGTGGTGTCCATCTGCGTCTGGTCCGATTATGGCCTTCCCGCCGGGCCAGCGGGAGACGGGAGGGAGAGTTCGAACCAGACTCAATACGGAATCAAATTGGTCACCCGAGGGCTGAAATAAGGTGGTTGGGAGGACCAGGGCGGCGCGTTTACCCAATGTTCAAGAGAGAGCAATAGGCATTTTGCACAGTTTTGGGGGAAAATGGAGGAAACGGAACAAGGGTAAGAATCCAGGCAGATGGTCTGGAGCAGCGGCAGCGCGGAGGCGAGGCTTCCGATTCAAAAGGAAAGCGATCGAAACGATGTGCTTTCCATCAAGGATGAATGGTTTTGACGACGACAGAGTTTGAGATTTCTCAATGGACTCCAGCAGACCTGGAGCGGATGGTTTTGGAGTTAGACCCGAAGGTAGCAGTTTTTGATTGCGACGGCACGATCTGGGGTGGGGACGCAGGATACGGCTTCATGGTGTGGTCGATCGAGCAGGGGCTGGTTTCGCGCAGCGCCAGCGACTGGATCGATACGAGGCACCGGGCGTACATGGCAGGGGCGGTCAGCGAGCTGGAAATTTGCGGCGAGATGACGCAGCTGTATGCGGGGCTGCGCGAACAGGAGCTGCGCACGGCGGCGGCGGAGTTCATTCGCAAGCACGTGCAGGAGAAGGTCTTTGCCGAGATTGCGCAGTTGCTGGGAAAGCTGCGCGAGCGCGGAGTGAAGCTGTGGGCAGTCAGCTCGACGAACAAGTGGGTGATCACCGAGGGTGTGCGGCAGTTTGGCATTCCCGAGGAGCGCGTGCTGGCCGCTGAGGTGCGCGTGGAAAGCGGCATGGTGACCGCGGACCTGCTGGACGTGCCGACGGATGAGGGCAAGGCTGCTTCTCTGCGGCGGGTGGGGCTGAACCGACCGGATGCCGTGTTTGGTAACTCGATTCACGACCTGGCCATGCTGGAAATTGCGCGCAAGGCTTTTCCGATCAACGCTTCGCCGGCGCTGCTGCAGGCGGCTGCGGTACGCGGGTGGGGACATTTTGTGCCTCACGCAGCCAAGGGTGTGGCCTCGGCGGTCGCAGGCGAATAAGAAGTTGGCGCGCAGCCCGGCTTGGATGGATTCGATGTTGCAGCGGATGAAACCGCGGCGGCATGAGGTTTCCGGCTTGGCGGCAGGAGCGGCTACACTGGGTGGGTGACGGACGAACAGCCGGGAGCTGGAGAGAATTCGGGCAACGGAACGGGAAGCCCAGCCGGACACGGGGTGCGGCAGAATGCGCTGCGCCTGGTGGTGGCTGCGCTGATGCTGCGAGGCGAGGAAGTCTTGATTTGCCAGCGGCGGCCAGACCAGCCGATGGCGCTGCAATGGGAGTTTCCCGGGGGCAAGATCGAGCCGGGCGAAGGCCCGGAAGCGGCGCTGGCGCGCGAGCTCAACGAAGAGCTTGGTATCGACGCGACGATTGGGCCGCGCGTGACGCATATTCGCCACAACTACCGGCATGGCGGGGCGGTCGATCTGCAGTTCTTTGCGGTGTATGAATTTCGCGGGGAGCTGGAGAACAAAATCTTCAAGGACATGCGGTGGGTGCGTCTGGAAGAGCTGCCGAATTATGACTTTCTGGCGGCGGATCGCGGGCTGATCCGGGATTTGGCGAGCGGGAAGCTGCTCTAAAGCTACTTCCCTACATTGCCTCATTCAGTCTCTTTTCGGCGATTCTCAAGAACTGAATTTTGGCCTAGAAAGTGGTAGGACCTTTAACCTGCAACTCCTGGTTCTTGCCGCTAATGGTCATGCGGCAGCGCCAGTCATTGAATTGCGTGTGCCAGCAGGCGCCCTGGCCGACCTCGCCTCCAAAAGATTTGCTGCAGTTCTTCCCCGTGTTGTAGGGGTTGACCGGCGTGCAGGTGTAGCCGGTTGAGGAGCCACGCAGCGGATAGACCTGTGCTTTGGGGTCGATGTCGTCCCAGAAGTTGTCGACGCCAGGGTTGTAGGGTTTGGGCGACCCGATCTGGAGGTGAACATCGGTGGCCAGCATGAAGACCGGGCTGGAGCCGCCAGTGTTGCTGGCAGCCTCCTGTTCGCATTGCACCATGATGGTGGCCTCGGCCACGCTGGGCACGTGCGTCACCTTGGCACAGACCCGCGGGTTGCGCGTCTGGAATTGCTGATTGAAGGTAGGCGGGGCGGGAGAGAGGTCCGCGGCTGAGCCGCCCCCGCCTCCCGCAGCTTCGACAGACCCGCTTTTACAGGCCGAAACTGCAGAGACAGCGACAAGAAGCGCAAGGCAACGGGCAGCAACAGCAAGCGAAAAGCGCATCCGGAAGAACCTCGAGAGGGTGTTTGGACTTGTGAAAGGCTACCAGACTTCAGCCTTCGTTTTGCCCTTTACAGAAAAGAATCCGCTCTACGCGAAAGATATGGAAAGGGCGTTTTCCCCCGGGCCGCTTCTGGTCACAAACGGTCTGGGGGTGGGAAGGTCTTCCTTCGCTGCGCTCAGGATGCCTGAAGGTGTTCGACGGCGTTGGTTGAGAAGCAGATTCCCCTGAGGGGAATGACAGAAAGAAAAGCAAAAACACTTGCTTTAGTGGTGGGCGAACATCAGGGCGATGTTGAGGCCGATGACGATGATGCACGTGAGCCACGCGATGACGTTGAAGAGGCGGCTGTTGCGGTGTTCGCCCATGAGGTCTTTGCGGTTGATGAGGATGAGCATGAGCACGATCACCACCGGAAGCAGGATGCCGTTAAGGACCTGGGAGAGGATGGTGGCGCTGATCAGCTTGGAGTCGGGAAGGATGAGTACGGTGATGGCTCCGCTGGCGATCAGCGCGCCGTAAAGCCAGTAGAAGAAGGGCGCTTCTTTGAAGCTCTTGTCGACGCCGGATTCCAGGCCGAGGCCTTCACAGACGGTATAGGCGGTGGAGAGCGGCAGGATGGAGGCCGCGAAGAGCGAGGCGTTGAAGAGGCCGAAGGCGAAGAGCAGGAAGGCGTAGTTGCCAGCCAGGGGACGCATGGCGTCGGCGGCGTCGGCGGGGACCTGAATGGCGCCCATGCCGTGCACGAACAAGGTGGCGGCGCAGGCTACGACGATGAACCAGGCCACGACGTCCGTGAA
>CAILBQ010000085.1 GCA_903832475.1 uncultured Acidobacteriota bacterium
CGGCGGTCAGGATGAGCGCAATGGCGCTGACAGGGCTCGATACCTGCTCCATGGCAGCGTAGGAGGCATCCTTGGGGGACATACCGTCTTCAATGTGCTTCTCGACCGCCTCGACGACCACGATAGCGTCATCGACCACGAGTCCGATGGCCAGCACCAGCCCGAACAGCGAGAGCGTGGTGATGCTGAAGCCGAGAACCGGGAACAGGATGAATGTGCCAATGAGTGAAACCGGCACAGCCAGCAAAGGGATGAGCGTGGCTCGCCAGCCCTGGAGGAAGATGTAGACGACCAGGATGACCAGGACGAGCGCGATGACCAGCGTGACGAGAATCTCGTGGATGCCGGCACTGACAGCCTTGGTGGTGTCGAGCGGAACCGCGGACACCATGTCGGGCGGGAAGGCCTTGGATAGCTTGGCGAGTTCGGCGCGAACGTCCTTGGCGCATTGCACCGCGTTCGAACCGGGAAGCTGGTAGATTGCCATGATGGCGGCGGGTTTGCCCTCAAACCGGCCGTTGAGGTTGTAGGTTTGAGCGCCCAGTTCGACGCGTGCGACGTCCTTCAGGTGCAGTACCGAGCCGTCGGCGTTGGAACGAAGTATGATGTTGCCGAACTGCTCTGCGGTGACCAGGCGGCCTTGTGTCTGGACGGTGTAGGTGAACTGCTGTCCGCTGGGGATTGGTTCCGCGCCGATCTGTCCGGAGGGGTTTACGGTGTTCTGCGTCCGAAGGGCTTGCGTGATCTGCGGTACAGTGATGCCGAGCTTCGCAAGCTGATCGGGCCGAACCCAGATGCGCAATGCATATTGACCAGCGCCGAAAACCTGCACACGGGAGACGCCTTTCACACGCGTGATGTCATCGACCAGGTTGATGTACGCGTAGTTGGCCAGGAATGTCCCATCGTAGGTCGAGTGCGGTGATGAAACCGAGAGCAACATCAACGGCGATGTCAGCGATTTCTGGACTGTGAGGCCGGCAGTGCTCACTTCAGCCGGCAACTGGCTCTCCGCCTGCGATACACGGAGTTGCGACAGGATCTGGTCGTTGTCGGCATTCGTGGCCACGCCGAAGTCCACCGTGAGCTGCATCTGGCCGTCGCTGGCACTGGTCGACTGCATGTAGTTCATGTTGTCGACGCCGTTCATCTGTTGCTCGATGGGCGTGGCGACGGCTTGTTCGAGAGTCTTGGCGTTGGCGCCAGGATAGGTAGCCTGGACAAGGATTTCGGGGGGGACGATATTGGGAAACTGCGCGGTCGGCAGGCTGAGCATGCAGACAAAGCCGCCAATGACCGTCAGAATCGCAATGACCATCGCCACGATGGGACGACGGATAAAGAATTTCGAGATCATTGATTGTTCCCCCTCGGAGCTTGACCGGCGTTGCTCGCGGTTGCAGTCGCTTCCTGCTGCGGAGCGACCTTGGCACCATCCTTGACCTTGTCGTTGCCTTCGGTGACGAGCACGTCGCCTGCCTTGACCCCACTGGAGATGACGATGTCTTGTCCGATCTGAGGACCAAGCTGGACGGTATGCACGTGCGCCACATTGCCGGGCCCTACGACATAGACCTGGTTCATTCCTTGCAGCTCGGAGACGGCGCGCTGGGGGATGACGACAGCATCCTGAAGCACCTGGGTCGGCGCGCTGATGCGGCCAAACTGGCCTGGCCGCAGCAGATTATTGCGGTTGGGGACCGCCGCGGC
>CAILBQ010000086.1 GCA_903832475.1 uncultured Acidobacteriota bacterium
GCGAGGGATCACCCGTTCCCATCCCGAACACGGAAGTTAAGCCTCGTTGGGCCGATGGTACTGCACGGGTAACTGTGTGGGAGATTAGGTTACTGCCGGCATTATTTTGAATCACAAAGGCCAGTCCGTTCCGGACTGGCCTTTTGTGCTTTTGGCGTGTCGCCGATCCTGATTTGATGGGTGCTATGATATTGGATCATGCGACATCATTTCTTGTGGGTTCTGATTGTTCTTGCTGCTGTCGCGGGTCTCTCGCAGCCTCCCCTTGTGATGCACCGATTTGAAGACTACCGCGTTGAGCAGATCTTTCGCGGAGTTCCCGCCGCACCAAAACTCAGTAAAGACAATCTTTTGTTCAAAACACGAATCCGTGCAGGGTCCAAAGCTTCCGTGGAGTTTGCCGGCCATTACACCGTTCCGCGCTTTGGCTGTGGAACAGAATGCAGTGCCTTTTTCATTGTGGATTCTGTCACGGGTAATGTGTATGACGGATTTTCCGTTTCCGATTTGCCGGCTGCTTGGCTTTCTCTGCAATCGGATCACGAACCTTCGCGTTGGGAATTTCACCCAAACAGTCGGTTGTTTCGAGTAACCGGCTGTATCAACGAAAAGGATTGTGGTTACTATGACTACCTTATGGTTGACGGGAAAGGTTTGACGCTCGCAAAGAAGTGGCTCCTTCCTGAGAAGTACCAGCACTAATCGCATGCTCTCCATAGTCGTAATGATAGGAATAAACAAAAAGCCTGTCTTCGATTCAGAGTTACAGGATTATGAGTTATTCGGTCAAAGAAATTTTCTATACCCTGCAAGGCGAAGGCGCCCAAGCCGGCCGCCCCGCCGTCTTCTGCCGCTTCTCCGGCTGCAATCTCTGGTCCGGCCGCGAAGCCGACCGCGCCACCGCCGTCTGCCAGTTTTGCGATACCGACTTTGTCGGAACGGACGGCAATGCCGGCGGCAAATTTGCCAGCGCCGGTCAGCTCGCCGCCGCCATTGAAGCCCAATGGGCCGGCGACCCGGCTACGGGCCGTCGCTTCGTCGTCTGCACCGGCGGCGAACCCCTTCTGCAACTGGACGAATTCCTCATCGCCGCCCTGCATGCCATCAATTTCGAAATCGCCGTCGAGACGAACGGGACGATCGCAGTACCGGCAGGCCCCCACCAGATCGACTGGCTCTGCGTCAGCCCCAAGGCAGGCGCCCCGCTCGTCCAACAAACCGGCAATGAACTCAAACTTGTCTATCCCCAGCCCCGTTTGCTTCCGGAAACCGTCGAGCATCTGGCGTTTGATCACTACTTCCTGCAGCCTATGGACGGTCCGAACCGATTGCTCAATACCGATCTGGCCGTTCGCTACTGCTTGGGCCACCCCCAGTGGCGGCTCAGTGTTCAAACTCATAAGATCCTCGGAATTCCCTGAAACAATCTCTTCTTCCCACGGAATTCCAGGCCGTTGACGTAGTAATGCCTCGGTCTCTCCTTGACAATCTAGGAGGCTGTGCATAATCTTTCCTAGACCGCCTCAGTAAGAGCGTCTAGGAGAGATCCGCCAGTGACCGACCCACAGGTTTCCCAGCCAAAGCAGCTTGACCTCCTCCAGGGCACGCTCGACCTGCTCATCCTCAAGGCCGTTTCCCTCGGACCCCTCCACGGATATGGCGTGCTCTTGCGCATCCAGCAGATTTCCGGCCAATCCCTCATCATCCAGCAGGGATCGCTCTATCCGGCGCTCTACCGCCTCGAGCACCAGGGTGTCATCGCCAGCGAATGGGGCGAGAGCGATAACAACCGCAAGGCCAAGTTCTATCGCCTCACCGTGGCTGGCCGCCTTCGCCTCGCCGATGAAACCGCCCGCTGGAACCGCATGTCCACCCTCATCGGCCAATTCCTCCTTGCCACTCCCGCCACCCTGGGAGAAGAAGTATGACCCCCGTCTCCCGTCTCACCCTCCTCCTTGCCCGCATCCTGAGCCAGCCTCGCTCCTGGTTCCGTGCCCTGACCGGCCGCCGCCGCCTCGAGTCCGAAATGGAAGCCGAGCTTTCCCTTCACCTGGAAAACCTCACGGCCGATCTCATCCGCGCCGGCCAATCCCCCGCAGAAGCCCGCCGCAATGCTCGGCTCGCCCTCGGCTCCCCCATCGCGGCCAAGGACGCCATGCGCACCTCCCTCGGCCTCCGCCTCGTCGACGAAATCGCGGCCGACCTGCTCTACGGCTTCCGCCTCCTGCGCAAGAGCCCCGGCTTCACCCTCGTCGCAAGCCTCTCTCTCGCACTGGCCATCGGCGCCAATACCACCATTTTCTCCCTTGCCAAGCAGCTCCTATACGAACGCCTCGCCGCCCCTCACGCCGCCAGCTTGCGCCTCTTCGCGTGGACCGGCTCGGAGAAGCACGTTGCTGTCCACAGCATCTGGGGAGACTATTCCCCCCTCCCCGGCGGCCGCGTCACCAGCACCTCCTTTTCCTATCCCGCCTACCAGCAGCTCCGCGCCCAGAATCGCGTACTCGACGACCTCTTCGCCTTCAAAGAAACCGGCATGAACGCCACCATCGCTGGCACCGCCCAGCAAGCCCAGGTTGAAATGGTCTCGGGCAATTATTACCCTCAGCTCCAGATCACTCCCATCCTCGGACGAGCTATCAATCCCTCCGATGACGCCGGCCCCGGCAAAGGCCCCGTCGCGGTGATCAGTTACGGCCTTTGGGAACGCGCCTTCGCCAAATCCCCCGCCGCGCTCGGCCAGATCATCAAGCTGAATGAAATCTCCCTCACCATCATCGGCGTCAATCCTCAGGGCTTCACCGGAGCGAAGGGAACCCAGCAATCTCCCGACCTGTTCGTCCCGCTGAGTTTGCAGCCTCTGATCTCTCCGCACGGCGCAAATGGTTCCCGTTTGTCAGACCCTAAAGAGTGGTGGCTCAATGTCATGGGCCGCGTGAAACCCGGTGTCGACGACCGCACCGCGCAATCCACTTTGGATGGACAACTGGGAGCGATCGTGCGCGCCACCATGCCTGTCCGCCCCAATGAAGACGTGCCTCGCATCGACCTGCGCGACGGCAGCCGTGGCCTCTTCTACCAGAAGCGCACCTACGCCCAGCCCATGACCGTGCTGCTGACCATGGTGGGATTTGTTCTGCTCCTGGCCTGCGCCAACATCGCCAACCTCATGCTGGCCCGCGGATCACAGCGCCAGCGCGAAATGTCCGTCCGCCTTGCCCTCGGCGCTGGCCGCGCGCGCATCGCCCGCCAGATGTTCGTTGAAAGCCTCATGCTCGCGGCGCTTGGCGGCCTCGGCGGCATCCTCGTCGGCTATGCGGGCAGTTCCGCGATTCCCAGGCTGATCGAAAATTCCTGGGAACGATCCGACTTCCACATCCACTTCGACTGGCTGGTATTCGCTTTCACCTCCGGCGTCACCCTCCTCACCGGCATCCTCTTCGGCCTCGCCCCCGCCTGGTCCGCCGCCCGCGCCCAGGTCAGCACCGGACTCAAGGAAACTTCCCAGTCCGCCACCCGGCGCCGTAAAGGCTGGGGAGGCCGCTCCCTGATCGGCTTCCAGATCGCCCTTTCCACCCTTCTCGTCATCGGTGCCGGCCTGTTTCTGAGAACTCTCGCCAACCTCAACAACGTCCACGTTGGATTCCGAACCGACCATCTCCTGCTCGCCGAAATTGATCCCCCGCAGAAACTCTACCCGGCCGGGAAAGATGTCGCGTTGCACACCCGGCTCCTCGAATCCATTGCCGCAACGCCGGGTGTTGAAGCCGTCTCTCCCGCATTCGTCACCTACGTTGCAGGCCAAATGAACCGCACCGACTTCATCCCCGAGAATGTCACGCTGGACAAGGACAAGGACGATGCCGAGCCTTACAACGTCGTCGGCTCCAACTTCTTCTCCATGCTCCAGATCCCTATCCTGTCCGGTCGCGCGTTCACCCCGGAAGACACGCTGACCTCCGCCAAAGTCGGCATCATCAACACGGCCCTGGCCAAAGAACGATTTCCAAACCAGGATCCGATCGGCAAACGCTTCCGAAGCGCTGACGAAACCGACAATCAGGGGAAGAGAAAACCTAGGGCCTGGATCCGCATCATCGGCATCTGCGCCGACACCCACTACAACAGCCTCCGCGAAGATCCCACACTCCCGCAGTTCTTCCTCCCCTTCGCCCAGCAGACCGAGGTGGGCGGCGGCTTGAACTACCTCATCCAGACCCACATGGATCCGGCGGCCCTCGTGCCCGCCATCCGCAAAGTCGTCCAGGCCCAGGACCCCGACCTTCCCCTCACCGAAGTCCGCACCCAGGAAGAACAGATCCACGAGCAAACCCAGCAGGAGCGCATCTTCGTCACCCTCACCTCCGGATTCGGCCTCCTTGCCCTGGCCCTCGCCTCCGTCGGCATCTACGGCGTCATGGCCTACGCCGTCGCCAACCGCACCAGCGAAATCGGCATCCGCCTTGCCCTCGGCGCCCAGCCCCGCCAGGTGCTTTCCATGATCCTTCGCGAAGCAACGTGGATTTCTCTCACTGGCGTCTTCGTAGGCCTTGCCGCCGCCCTCGTCCTTGCTCGCCTGGTCAAATCCATGCTTTACGGACTGCAGCCCAGCGATCCGTTCAGCATGCTCGCAGGAGCGGCCATTCTCATTTCCGTCGGCCTCGCGGCGAGTTGGATTCCCGCCCGCCGCGCTGCCCGAGTCCAGCCCATCATCGCCCTCCGCCACGAATAACGCCGCCGCCGTTCATGCGCCGCCAGGAGACCTCATGAAGCGACTTTTCCTGCTCCTCACCCGCCTCGCCAGCCAGCCTCTTTCGTGGGCTCGCGCCATAACTCGCCGCAGCCGTTTGGAAGCCGAGATGGAAGCCGAACTTGCCAGCCACCTCAACCTCCTAACCGCCGATCTCATCCGCCTGGGCCAGCCTCCCGCCGAAGCCCGCCGCAATGCCCGCATCGCTCTCGGTTCCGCTGTCGACGCAAAAGAGGGCATGCGCCGATCACTCGGACTCCGCCTGTGGGACGATCTCTACGCCGACGTCCGCTACGGTGCTCGCATGCTCCGCAAGAGCCCTGGTTTCACCTTCATTGCTGCTTTCTCGCTCGCCCTTGCCATCGGCGCGAACACCACGATCTTCTCGCTGGCCCGCCAGATCCTCTATCAGCGCCTCGCCGTCCCCCATCCCGAAACCCTTCGCCTGCTCGCCTGGGCTGGCGACGACCACGTTGTTGTCCACGCGATGTGGGGTGAGTGGGACAACCTCCCCGGCTCCGGCATTCAGTGCACCTCCTTTTCCTACCCTGTCTACCACCAGCTTCAAGCCCGCAGCGCCGCCGCCGGTCTTAACCTCGCCGCCTTCAAAGACGACACCATGAACGCCACCGTCGCCGGCGAAGCTCGCTCTGCGGAAGCCGAGTTTGTCTCCGGCAATTTCTACGACCTGGTCGGTGTCCGGACCCAGCTTGGCCGATCCATCCAGCCTTCCGATGACGCCATCCCCGGCTCCGGAGCCGTTGCCGTGATCAGCGATGGCCTATGGGCACGTCAGTACGGCCGTTCGCCCTCTGTCCTCGGCCAAACCCTGCGCCTCAACCAGGCCGTCGTCACCATTGTTGGAGTCAACCCGCCCGGCTTTACCGGCGCCAAAAGCGTCCAACAATCCCCGGACATTTTCATCCCCCTCTCGATGCAGCCAGTCGTCGATCCCAAGGGCGAGAATTCCTTGATTGAGGATCAGGAAATGTGGTGGCTGAATTCCATCGGGCGCATTGCCCCGGGCATCCCTGATACGCAGGCGCAGGCCGCCCTAGGGGCCGCATTTCAGGCCGCCGTCCGCGCCACCCTGCCGCTAAAGACCGGCGACTCGCTCCCCCGTCTCGTCCTTTCGGACGGCAGCCGCGGCATGCACCCGACCGATAATCTCTTCCGCAAGCCGCTCTATGTCCTGCTCACCATGACCGGCTTTGTCCTGCTGCTGGCGTGCGTCAACATCGCCAACCTGATGCTCGCCCGGGGCGCGCATCGTCAGCGCGAAATGAGCGTACGCCTCGCCCTTGGTGCCGGACGCCGCCGCATCCTCCGCCAGATGCTCACCGAAAGCCTCATGCTTTCCCTCCTCGGCGGAATCAGCGGTATGTTCCTCGCTTACCTTGGCCGAAACGTCCTCCCCAGCCTGCTTTCCAACCCTTGGGAAAATAACGCTTTGAACGTCCCGTTCGACTGGCTGGTCTTCACCTTCGCTGCCGCCGTTACCTTGGCGACCGGCCTGCTCTTCGGCCTTGCCCCGGCATTCGGAGCCGCCCGCGCCGAGGTCGGCACTGCCCTCAAAGACACCGCCCAAACCACTACCCGCCGCCGCAAAGGCTTGGGCGGAAAATCCATCGTAGGCTTCCAGGTCGCACTTTCCACCTTGCTTGTCATTGGCGCTCTGCTCTTCCTGCGCACCCTCTTCGCCCTCAACACCATCAATGTCGGGTTTCCCACCGACCATCTGCTCCTTTTCGGTATCAATCCTCCCTCCTTGCGCTATCCCGATGGCAAAGATATTCAGTTGTACCAGCGCCTGGAACAAGCTTTCGCCGCTATTCCCGGCGTTCAGTCAGTTGCCGCCTCTGATCCGCCCCTCCTCTCGGGCAATATGAGCGTGACGGGTTTCTCCATCGAGGGAGCCAAATCAGCGAAGCAAAATCTACCCCCACAGAAGAGGCTCGCGGTCGGCAATGATTTCTTCCACACCATGGGGGTGCCTATCACCGCCGGACGCTCGTTTGGTCCTCAGGACACCACCACCTCAGCCAAGGTGGCGATTATCAACCAGGCCCTGGCCAAAGAGCGCTTCCCCGGAATCAATCCGCTCGGGAAGCGTTTCTCGACCGCCGGTGATAAGGGCCCTTGGATCGAAATCGTTGGCATCTCCGCAGACACCCGCTACGCCAGCTTGCGCGACCCCGCCCCTGCGCAGTTCTTCCTCCCCTACATTCAGATGGAAAAAAGGGATGGCCTTACGTATGAACTGCGAACTCAGCTCGACCCTTCGACCCTCGTCCCGACCCTTCGCCGCACCGTCGCGGCCATCGACCCCGACCTGCCTCTCGTTGACATCCGCACCCAGCAGGAACAGATCGACTCCATGATGCAGATGGAGCGTACCTTTGCAGCTCTTACCGCCGGTTTCGGCTTGCTCGCTCTTTCGCTTGCCTGTGTTGGCATCTACGGCGTCATGGCCTACTCCGTGTCTAACCGTACCAACGAAATCGGCATTCGTCTGGCCCTCGGCGCCATGCCTCGTCAGGTCCTCGCCATGGTCCTGCGAGAATCGACCTGGATTTCCCTGGCTGGGGTGGCGATCGGCCTGGGCGCAGCCGCACTTCTCACCCGTCTCGTCAAATCCATGCTGTATGGCCTGGAGCCCACAGATCCGTTCAGCCTGGCTGGCGGCGCCGCGCTGCTGTTGGTGGTTGGATTGGCTGCGAGCTGGATCCCGGCTCATCGCGCAGCCGCCGTTCAGCCCATGGAGGCCCTCCGCCACGATTAGGCTGCATCCGACGTCTTGACCGGTCAGAGTCGATTGCACTTCGAATCCCGACGCCTTCGCCATGCCGTGCGGTAAGCTGAATCGGGGGATCAGATTGCGATTGAGTCGTGTTTCGCGAAGGAACGCTTGGGGTTGGCTGTTGTCGATCGCAGTTGTTGCGAAATGCCTGCTAATTCCCATTGCTGCTGCGCAGACTGCGACAGGCGCTGTCGAAGCACGACCAAGCGTCGTTCCCGCCATTCAGATCCTGCACACCGAGCATGGGACAAACTCACCCCAGGCCATGAAAGCGCATTACGTAGTTCTCGTTTCCCTCGATGGATTTCGCTGGGACTACGCGAAGAAATACGGTGCATTGCATCTGCTGGCTCTGGGGAAGCAGGGCGTCTGGGCGCCGGATGGAATGTATCCCAGCTACCCATCGCTCACTTTCCCCAATCACTACGCCATTGCAACTGGACTCTATCCCGAACACAATGGGTTGGTCGCCAACAGCTTTCTCGATCCGCGGCGGGAAGCGGAAGGGAAGCCGGATAAATACAGCATCGGCGACGCTCAGGCTGTCACGGACGGCAGTTGGTACAGCGGAACTCCTCTTTGGTCTCTGGCAGAGAAGCAGGGCATGCGCTCTGCCTGTTTGTTCTGGCCAGGGTCTGAAGCCGAGATTGCCGGCGAACGCCCCAGCGAGTATCTGAAATTCGATGACAAGGTTGACGAGTCCGCTCGCATCGCGCAGGTCGTTGCCTGGTTGAAGGAGCCGGAAAGTTCACGGCCCCATCTGATCACGCTGTATTACTCCGATGTGGATCATGCCGGACATGAGTTCGGGCCGGACGCACCCGAAACCCGAGCCGCGGTGCTAAAGGTGGACGCGTTGGTGGGCAAACTGCGCATGGCTCTGAAAGCCACTAGACTCCCCGTCGATCTGGTCGTCGTAAGCGATCATGGCATGGTCAAGATCGAGGGCCCATGGATCACGCTTGATACCTTCGCGGATCTCACTGGATTTGAGACAGCCGGATCATTGCTGTATGGCAAGAACGAAGAGGACCGGGCGCGCGTCTACAACAAATTGAATCATGCGTCGGAGAAGTTTGAGGTCTATCGGCGCAAGGACGTCCCGGCCGGTCTGCATTACAACGAAAATGAGCGTGAAGGCGATCCGGTCATTGTAGCGACCGGTCCTTACGCGATCCGTGCTCATGGGCCTGCGGCAGGTAAGCCAGACTCTGTGCCTGTGGGGCAGCACGGATTCGACCCCGCCAGGATGCCCGAGATGAAAGCGAGTTTTTTTGCGATGGGGCCAGATATTCTGGCAGGAAAGACGGTGGCGCCGTTTGAAAATGTGAACCTCTATCCGTGGATTGCGCACATGCTGGGGCTGGATGCGGCCAGGTCGGACGGCAGTCTCAATATTCTGGCAGGCACGCTGCGCGACAACGGCGAAGGCGCCGGTGCGAGCAAGGAGTGAATTGGTGACGAGCAAGTCCGGCAGCAGGGGAGCCATCGTTCTGGGAATCGACGGTGGAGGCACGAACACACGAGCCGTGATCGCGCAGGGGGACGTTGTGTTGGGGCGTGCCCGGGGCGCTTCGATCAAACGCTTGCGCGTAGGTGCGGAAGTTGCAGAAGCGAATCTTCGCAAGCTGCTCCACGACGTTTTTTCGGCTGCCGGGGTAACAGATGTTGACGCTGCTTCGGCCGGCGTCGCGAGTGCGTCCATGCCTGGAATTCCCGAATGGATTACAGCCGTATTTCGGGATGTGGGCATCCCTCGGTCCGAAGTCGTTGGCGATGAAGTGATTGCGCTCGATGGGGCTTTCCACGGTGGCCCCGGCATCCTGCAGATTGCAGGAACTGGTTCCAACTGCGTCGGCAGAACGGCTGCCGGCGCGCGGGAGTGCGCCGGGGGCTACAGTTCGGTTCTGGGAGACGAGGGTTCGGGATACTGGATCGGGTTGCATGGTATACGCCAGGCCCTGCATGCCCATGATCGCGGAGAGCCTTCGGTAATCCTGGAGCGAGTCGGCGAAATCTGGGCAACCCCGTCCCTGGAAGCGCTGGTGGACCTAGGGAACGCCGTACCTGGACCGGATTTTTCCGCGTTGGCGCCGGTCATCTCTAAGGCCGCCGAAGAAGGCGATGAAGTCGCCCGGCGCGTGCTGCTGCAGGCGGCAACCGACCTGGCAGGATTCATTCTGCTGGTGAGGCGAAAGCTGAGAGAACGGCACGGATTGCGCGGAGAAGTTCCGGTTGCGTGGACCGGGAGCGTGATCGAAAAAATGAGCATCGTGCGTGAGCGCCTGGTAGAGATTCTTCATGAAGAAGCTCCCGAGATGCCAATCGCAAACGAGGTCGTCGTTGCCGTCGATGGCGCTCTGTGGCGAGCGAGACGCCTGGCTGAAGTGCTGGTCTAACCAGGTCAGAGGCGGTCCGGGTAAGCCACGGTTCACTTCACATGGGTTGCAGATGTCCATGAAGGATTGATCCCAGCAAGTGCCCCGTTCGATCCACGGCAACCATGCTGGCCGGTTTTCCGATCTGAAGAGTGCCAATCGAGTCGCTAAAGCCGGTCATTGCGGCGGGATTGCGCGTCAGCAGTGGCAATGCAGTTTCAACCAGCGCGCCGCTGTAAGCGACAAAGTTGGTGAGCGCGCGATCCAGGGTAAGCACGCTGCCGGCCAGGACCCCGTTGGCGGTAGCCCGTCCATGCGCAACCTGCACCGGAAATCCGCCCAACTGGTATTCACCATCGGGCATGCCTGTGGCGCTCATTGCATCCGTGACCAGGATGGCGCGAGTCGCTCCCTTGGCGCGCCACCACAGCTTCACCAGTGCGGGATCGACGTGGATTCCGTCGCAAATCAGTTCGGCATAGAGCGAATCATCCGACATAACAATGCCCAGAATGCCTGGTTCGCGATGATCCAGCGGCCGCATGGCATTGAATGTATGTGTGGCCGAGCAGGCCCCTGCTGCGATCGCCGGATGCGTTTCCGCCGAGGTTGCGTTGGAGTGTCCGAGTGAGACCCGAACGCCGCGTGAAGTGGCGTGGGCAGTAAGCTCTGCGGCTCCGGGCAACTCAGGAGCCAGTGTCATCAGGCGCACTTTTCCTTGCGCCGCTTCGAACATGCGGTCGAATATGGCGATGTCAGGAGCGAGAAGATGTGCGGGGGGATGAACGCCGCGCTTGGCATGGGAAAGAAACGGACCTTCCAGATGAATACCGACCGGCCGGGCGCCCTGCCACTCGGCTGACGCAGCAGCATCGATCAAGCCGGATAGGCGTTCCAGCGAACGAAGCGTTGTGTCCAGCGGAGCAGTGACGGTCGTGGCCAGAAAGTTGCCTGTGCCACGGCTTCCCAGGAAGCCGGATACCGCCGCCAGGGCCTCGGGCGTTGCTTCCATCACGTCGTGGCCGGACGCACCATGAATGTGAATGTCAAAGAAAGCCGGTGCAAGGATGGCTCCTGGATAATTCAGCGTCGAAGCTCCCTCTGGGACCTCGCATTCGGAAGCCGGAGCTGCCGAAAGAATCAGCCCATCCGCAATCTCGATGACGGGGTCGGGAATCAGCTTGCCGCCATCCCAAAGCCAGGCTGCGGTAACAACAATCTTCATGGTGGCATGATCGCAGCCGAGGGCGGCTGCGGTCTACCAGAGCACACAAATCAATGGATGATCTGGTTCTTTCCGGAAATCAGCAACGCAGCCACGCGCGCTTCGCTGTCACGCAGGTTGGCCATGGCTGCGTCGAGCGCACGACGAGTGGCCGCAAGTTCAGCATTCAAGTCCGCAAAGCGTGTTTCCATCTCTAAGCGAAATCCTTCGAGATGCCGGTTCAATCGGTCGGTCTGCAATCGCTGCTCAGCCTGGCTGGCCTGAATGCGGTTGAGATTCGGCACGATGGTTTCCATGAGGACTTTGTAGATATTCAGTTCTTCGTCAGACATGCAGAGATTCTAAGCGGAGTTGCTGATTTTTCTCTAATCACCAAGGTCACTTCAGGCGAAAGAAAACGCTGGATTAGAGGCTGTGCGAATCGCGTTAGATCGCCCGCATAAACTGGAACAGATGGCTCCGTTGAAAAAGCGAATCGGCATTCATTTAGGCACTGGCGGAGGTCCTTCTTCTGCGGTGGATCGTGCGCGCGAAATCGGCGCCAACACCTTTCAGATTTTTTCATCCAGCCCCCGCATGTGGAAGGCGCAGAAAGTCGTTCCTGAGCAGGCCAGGCGTATGCGGCAGTTGCGAGCAGAGTTCGACATCGGGCCGCTGGTCATTCACACCAGCTACCTGGTCAATGTCTGCAGCCAGAATGAAGAGGTTCGCCAGAAGAGCATCGTCGCCTTCCGCGGGGAAGTGGAGCGCGCCCTCGAATTGGGCGCAGACTATCTGGTGCTGCATCCAGGATCCTGGAATGGACTAACGCGGGAGCGTGGGCTGGAACTTGCGGCTGAGTCCATTTCCCAGTCGCTCGACGGGGTGGCCTGGCAGGGCTCGGGATTTCACATCCTCATCGAAAACACGGCTGGAGCGCAGTTTTCTTTGGGAGGAAGCTTTGAGCAAGTTGCCGAACTGGTTGCGCGCTTAAAGCCTTCCGCGCCCATGGGCGTCTGCCTCGATACCTGTCATTCGCACGTGGCAGGGTATGATCTGGTTTCAGCCGACGGATATGAAGCAACCGTCCAGCGAATCGAGTCGA
>CAILBQ010000087.1 GCA_903832475.1 uncultured Acidobacteriota bacterium
CTTTCGTGCATCCTCATCTTCTGTAGTTTTGCATTTGCCCAGACTGCAACGACTTCCCTGCGCGGCGTTGTCAAAGATCCGAGTGGTGCGCTGGTTCCCAACGCGACGGTGACTGCGCTGGATAAGAGCGTCGACAAGACGTTTACTGCGACCACAAACGCGTCGGGTGCTTATGAATTTCCGCAGATTGCGCCTGCAAAATACCTACTGACGGTGACGGCGCAGGGTTTGGGTACGCAGTCGAAAACAGCGGAACTGCTGGTGAACCAGCCCGCCACGATCGACTTCAAGTTGTCGATGGAAGCCAACCAAGTGACGGTGGACGTCTCGGCCAGTGCGCAGACGCTGAATACGACGGATGCCTCGATGGGCAACTCGGTAGGCAACGAGATGATCCAGTCCCTGCCCATGGATGGACGCGATCCCGTTTCGCTGCTGGCCATGCAGCCGGGTGTGTTGTTCCTCGGGGAAGGCGGCGGCAACAGCGCGTCGGGCAATCAGGAGGGGTCGGACAGCAGGCAGGGCGCGGTTTCCGGCAGCCGTTCGGACCAGGGCAACATCACGCTGGACGGCCTGGACGACAACGACCAGGTGAATGGATATGCGTTCACGGGCGTGTTGCGTTCCACGCTGGACTCGACGGAAGAATTTCGCGTAACCACGTCGAACGGCACAGCGGACGCAGGGCGTTCCTCGGGCGCGCAAGTCTCGCTGATCACCAAGAAGGGAACCAACAAGTTCCACGGCGCGGCGTATGAGTATTACCGGCCCACCAACACGGTCAGCAATAGCTGGTTCCTGAAGAACTCACAGCTTTCCGGCGGCGAGTCCAACATCCCCGCAAAATACCTCCGCAACATCTTTGGCGGCAGCTTCGGTGGACCGCTGCTGAAGGACAAGCTGTTCTTTTTTGGCAACTATGAAGGGCTGCGGCAGGCGATTGATGACATCAACTCGGCGACCGTGCCGACGGCCAGCTTCCTGGCCGGCAATCTGCAGTATGTCGATGTGAATGGCAACACGCAGACACTCAACTCGGCGCAGATTGCCAAGCTGGATTCAGGCTGCACCACCAGCACCTTCCAGGGTTCGACAGTTTGTCCCTGGGGCGCGGGTGTGAACCCCAATGTCATCGGTCCGAGTGGCTATCTCAGCAGTGAGCCGGCAGCAACGGGTTCGGCATCCGGCGATGGGTTAAACTCCGGATCGATCTTCTTCCCGGTGAAGGTGCCGCTTACGCAGAACACCAGCATATTCAAGCTGGATTACAGCCTGACCAGCAAGCAGCAGATTTTTGCTCGTGGCAATTATCAAAAGGATGATTCGTTCGGCGACGCCAACCTGCCTGGCCAGCCGCCGTCGACCACCACGGAGATCAACACCAAGGGGTTAGCTTTCGGCCATACCTGGACGCCGACCAGCACCATCGTCAACGACATCCGTTATGGATATGTGCGGCCGAGCAAGAACGAAGTTGGCATCGGAGCGAAAGCGCCTTATGTATTTTTCCGCTTTTACACGCAGCCGCAGTCAGAGTCGCGCTCGACGGCCGATCAGATTCCAGTCCACAACATCATCGACACGTTGACGTTGACCAAGGGAAATCACACCATCGCCGTGGGCGGAAACTGGCGGCTGGTGCAGAACATCAGCAACACAGACTCGAACTCGTACAGCGGCGCCTCCACCAATCCCTACTGGCTGGGCGGCAATTTCCCCGATCCTTCTTCCTTGGGAGGTAACATAGCGCCGGTCAGCGGCAGTTTTGGCAATTCCTTCCAGATTGCTTACGCCACGATCCTGGGGCTGGTGCCTTCAGTTACAGCGCAGTATAACTACAAGGTCGATTCACCGACCAGCGGTTCCCTGTTGCCGCAAGGCGCGTTCATCCCTCGCCACTACAAGGCAAACGAATACGAATACTACGTGCAGGACAGCTGGCGGGTGAAGCCGAACTTCACCTTGACGTTTGGCTTGCGTCACACACTTCTGCAAACTCCGTACGAGACCAAGGGGCAGGAGACGACGCCAACGGTTGATACAGACAAGTGGTTCAAGCAGCGCGGCGACGCGGCTGCCCAGGGCCAGATCTTTGAGGATTTGCTCTATTTCAAGCCGGCCGGCAAAGCCAACAACGCACCGGGCTACTGGCCCAAGAACAAGATGAACCTGGCGCCTCGCGTGGCTGCGGTCTGGTCTCCCAATCAGAAGACCTCAATTCGTATGGGCGGCGGCATTTACTACGATCACTTTGGGGAAGCGATCGCCAGCGCGCTCAACTCGGAAGCCTCTTACGGACTCGCCCCCAGCCTGGGCAATGGAGCGGGCAACTACAGCTACACCACGGTGTACAACGGCGATGGAAGCATCAAGCATCCGGCGTCCCCACGGTTCACGGGAGCAAATACCATCCCCGCGATTCCCCTGCCAAGCTCACCCAGCACGGTTACTTTCCCCTATGCACAACCGTCGCTGTTCGGCATCAACTTTGGGGTCAATAGCCACATCAAGACGCCGTATTCCTATGCTTTCAACTTCTCCTTCCAGCGCGAGTTGCCGGGCGGATTCCTGTTTGAAGAGGCGTATGTCGGACGCCTGGGCCGTCACCTGCTGCAGCAGCTCGATCTGGCTGAGCCGGTCAACTTCAACGATCCGCAGGGCGGCGGTGATTACTTCACGGCTGCCGCGGCACTTTCCAAGCAGGTGGATATCCACGATGGTTGCGGCCTGTATTCCGGTCCCAGCAACTGCGCACCTCCCACGATTCAGAAAATTCAATACTTCGAAGATGTGTTTCCGCAGATGGCAAACCTGGACTATGACGGTGAGTCGGCAACGGAAGGCACGTACAACAACGAGTGGGCGCCGTACCGCTATAGCTACGGCGAAACGACGTCTCTGTCGGACATCGACTTCGCGGGCTATTGCTACTACGGTGGCTACTGCTCGGATGGGCAGACGAGCAAGTTCTGGCAAAGCCAGTTCTCATCGCTGTATGCGTGGTCGTCGATCGGCAACAGCTCGTATCACGCGCTCCAGGTTACGCTGCGTCACCCCACCAGCCACGGCCTGAGCATGGATGTGAACTACACGCTGTCGAAGTCACTGGACATGAACTCGGGGACGGAACGTGGCAACGAGTTTTCGAGCGACAGCCTGGGCGGTTCGGCCATTCAGAACAGCTGGAATCCAAAGCTCAACAAGGCAGTATCCGACTTCGACGCGCGCCACCTGCTGAGCGGCGATCTTGTATACGTGCTGCCTGTAGGTCACGGCAAGCGCTTCCTCGGCAACGCTCCGCTGCTGGTCGACAGCATTTTGGGCGGCTGGACGTTTGGTGGTCTGGCGCGCTGGACGAGCGGCTTGCCCTTCTCGCTGTTTGAGCCCGGATGGTCGACCAACTGGCAACTGGAAGGCTACGGCGTGCAGACCGGACCCGTGAAAGTCCGCAAGCACTACGCGGGCGGCCAGGAGCAGGTTTTTGACAACGCGGCGTTGATCAACACCAACTCCGAGACAAACAACGGTCCAGTTCGGATGCCGTATCCGGGGGAAGCGGGCATGCGCAACGTGTTCCGCGGCGATGGCTACTTTGACATCGACAACACCATCAGCAAGGTGTGGAACGTGGGCGAGATCGGGAAGCTCAAGTTCGACGGCGAAGTGTACAACATCACCAACACCAACCGTTTCGATACCAGCAGCATTTCTTCGGGGCTAACCAGCGGAACCTTGGGAGCGTACGGGTCGACGCTGCCTGCGCAGAGCAACTTCCGGCGCATGCAGTTTGGGCTTCGCTTCGATTTCTAAGAGCAGTTTTCAACCAGATTCAACAGAAGCGCCGGGAGGATAGACTCTCCCGGCGCTTTGCCGTTTGAGGTTGTAGAGTAGGACTGTTCCTCCTGCAATGCTGAATCCGTCGAGCTGGTTGCGCGGGAGTGTTTTCAATTTCTTATCAGGGTGAACGATTGCGAGTGCATGGGTTTGTTTTGAAAACGTCTTTTGCGTGGGTCGGTCTGGCAGCGCTTTCAATTGTGTGCAGCGTGCCACTGAGTGGCCAGAGCGCAATGCCGGCGATCACGCTGGATGAGTATCTGAACACGACGGAGATTGCCGGGGCGCGTCTTTCGCCGGACGGCACGGCGGCGGTGATTGGGACGGAGAGCCCGGATTGGAAGGCGAACAGCTTCCGTCATACGCTGTGGCTTTGGACGGCGAAGGACGGGTTGCGTCCGCTGACGCAGTCTGGATCGGACGAGGGCGCGGAGTGGAGTCCGGATGGGAAATGGATCGCCTTTCTGTCGGACCGGGCACTGGGCGCCGGGCAGGACGAGGGCGAAGGCAAAGATTCCGACGCGGGCGATGCCAAAGGGCGGGCGGCGCGGGCGGGTGGGGACGAGAAGACGACGCGCCTGTGGCTGATTTCGGTGGCGGGCGGCGAGGCGCAGCCTCTGTACAACGAGAAGCTCGAGGTGCATGCGTTTGCGTGGGCGCCGGATGGCAAGACAATTTATGTCTCGGCACAGGCGCCGCAAACCCATGCCGAGGAAGAGCAGCACAAAGATGCGTGGAAGGACGTAATCCGCTGGCGGGAGCAGGAGCGAGGCGACTTGCTGCTGGCTCTGCCCGTCGCGGAGTCGCTGGCTCATGCAGCGGCCCAGCCGATGGCGCATGAGGGAAAATCCGGCGAGAGCCAGAGCGACAAGGACAAGGCGGAGGAGAGCAAGGTGGCGCTGCCTGCGGGGGCGCGAACCGTGGCGACCAGCAAGCTGGAGATCAGCGAGATTGCTCCGTCTCCAGAAGGAAAGCACATAGCCTTCCTCACCCAGTCGATCAGCCATCGCATGGAGAACCCGGCCGATACGGAGATTTTTCTGACGCCGACGGCGGGCGGCGAGGCGCGGCAACTGACGCACAACGAGGCGCTCGAAGCGGGGCTGAAGTGGTCAACCGACGGCAAGTGGCTGCATTTGGTCGTGCATGCGGCAGGCGGAAACCTCGAAGGCAAATACCGCGATGTGCAGGGGCGGCTTTACCGGCTGAATCCGGACGCGCCGGAGAAGATCGAGCGGCTGGGAGCAGAGTTAGACGGCACGTTTGAGGACTTCGATTTTCTGTCCAACGGTGATCTGGTTGCGCTGGGGATGAAAGGGACCGAGCAGCAGATCTATCGCGTGCAGGGCGCGAAAGCGTCGAAGCTGCCGGGGCTGGCAGGCACGTATGCCGGTTTGTCGGCGGCAAAGACGGGCGGCGGGCTGCTGGTGCGGCATTCTTCTATCAACCATCCTGCCCAGGTAGAGGTGGCGGCGGACGGTTTGCATCCCGATAAGGCGGTCGAGGTCACGAAATTGAATCCGGTCTTTGCCGAACGGGCGCAGCCGGAGTGGAAGACATATAGCTGGAAGTCGACAGATGGGGCGACAGTGGAGGGGGTGCTGATTTTCCCGCCGGGGAAGAAGGATGCCAAGGGGCTGCGCATGCTGACCTTCATTCATGGAGGTCCGGCGGATGCCGATGGCGACAAATTTGGCGCGGACTGGTATGACTGGGCGACGCTGGCAGCCAGCCGCGGGTGGCTGGTGTTTCGGCCGAATTACCGCGGGTCGTCGGGCTATGGGGATGACTTCATGCTGCAGATTGCGCCGCATCTGGTTTCGCAGCCGGGAGCGGACATCCTGGCCGGCGTGGATGCGCTGGTCAAGGATGGATATGCCGACCCCAACAAGCTGGCCATCGGCGGCTACAGCTACGGCGGCTACATGACCAACTGGCTGATCACGGAGACGACACGCTTCAAGGCTGCCGTCACCGGCGCGGGCGCGGTCGAGCATGCGGCCAATTGGGGCAACGACGACGTGACCTGGGACGATGCGTGGTACCTGAGCGGCCGGCCGTGGGAGAATCCGGCGATGTACCAGAGCGAAGCAGCGCTGTTTCGCATGGACCGGGTCAAGACGCCGACCCACCTGGTGCAGGGGCAGAGCGATGTGCGCGTGAGCTACCTGGAGGGCGTGACGCTGGAGCGGGCGCTGCAGGCGCTGGGTGTGCCGCATAGCTTCCTGGTGTTTCCCGGGGAAGGGCATGGACTGGGGCGCAATCCGTGGCATGGCTACATCAAACTGCGCGAGGAACTGGAGTGGCTGGACAAGTACGACGGCCAGTGAGCTTCCGTCGATGCGGCGCCAGTTTCAAGCCAGGCCGAAGCGTCGCTTCCCGGCCGGGGTGGCCGGGCCAGTTAGTCTGGAAGGTGCATCTTTTCTCGAACGGCGCGTCCAAAGGATTTGGAAGCGACTCGGCGATAGCTGCATCTAAAGAGAGCGAATGACGAGACTGGCCGAACATGACCGCGAGCAAGTCAGCGAGCAAGCTGTTCAGCTGACCGATGGGCAGGTGCGCGAGCGGGCCACCGAGGCAGCGCGGCAGGAATCGTTTCGGCAGACGATCCGTAGCGCCCATCGGACCATCGCCTTCCGCGAAACAATGAGGCTGGCGATCGACAGCTTCCAGGCCAGCAAGGGCCGCTTCGCGCTGACGGCGCTGGGCATGGTGATCGGATCGGCTTCGGTCATCCTGGTGGTGACGATCGGATTGACAGGCCGGCAGTACGCGCTGGGGCTTATTGAAAAGATCGGCACAAACGAGGTGTACCTGGAGTATGCCGGTGGCGGCTCAACCGGCACGGAAAGCGCCATCTATAACGATTACCTGACCCGCGAAGACGAGAAAGCGGTCGACACCCAGGTGCCGAGCGTGATGTACTCCTCACCCATTTTGGAAATGCACGATCGCATCGGCTTTGGCGGCGGGGTGGTGAAAGACACGCTGGTGCTGGCTGTTGTGCCCGACTACCAGAAGGTGCGCAACCTGATCGTGACCAGCGGCCGGTTCATGGACGAACAGGACGAGACGGCGCACATCAAGTGCGCGGTAGTGACGATTCCTTTTGCAGTGCAGATGTTTGGCTCGGCGGACGCCGCGGTGGGGCAGAATTTTCAGATTACAGGAATTCCGTTCACCATCATTGGCACGTTCAAGCAGAGCGTCTCGGACTTTGGCGAGTCGGAGCTGACGGATAACACCATTCTCATCCCCTACTCGGTCGGCCGGTACTTTACGGGTACGGATAATGTTAAGGAAATCTACTTTTCGCTGCGCAGCATGGAGGACGTGCCGGATGCTTCGAAGGAGATTTTGCGCATTGTGAAGTCGCGCCACAAGCCGAATTCGGTTTATCGCACCTCCGACTTGAAAGATCTGCTGACGACGGCGGCACTGATTGCGAACGGCTTGACGGCGGTGCTGGTCGCGGTGGCCATGGTGACGCTGGCAGTGGGCGGCGTCGGCATCATGAATATCATGCTGGCCAACGTGCGCGCGCGCATCCGTGAAATCGGCATTCGCAAGGCGCTGGGCGCGACGTCCAAGGAAATCCGGCTGCAATTTTTGACCGAAGCGGTGATGATTTCGCTGGCGGGGGGCATTGTCGGCACGGCGATCGGGCTGGCGCTCCCACTCTCGGTGCGGCTCTTTACCAGCTACGCTATTCCCATCTCGCCGTGGTCGATCGTGGCTGCGCTGGGTGTTTCGCTGATCGTCGGGGTTATTTTCGGGACGGTTCCGGCAACGCGCGCCGCGCAGATGGACCCGGTGGAGTCGCTGAAGTATGAGTAGTCCGGTAGAGCGGCCTGATCAGGTCGAAGACGAGGACGAGAGCAACGGGCCGAACCTGTTTCTGCTGTATGGGCTGCTGGCGCTGGCGCTGCTGGGTGCGATGGCGGTGGCGGCGATGATCGTGTGGCCGTTCTACGTGCGGCGGTGACGCTCACCGCGCTCTGTCCGTTCTACGAAGTTGGGTTCGACGCACGATCCGGAATCAAAACCGGAATTCCTTCAACCAGCGGAAATGCCCGCCGGCATTGGGTGCAGATGATTTTCGATTGTTCGGGATCGAAGCTCAGCGCCGCAAAGCAGACGGGACACGCCAGCATTTCCAGGGTTTTTCTGTCGAAGTCGCTGGAAGACAAAGGCGTGTCTGTCATCGTGCGTTACTGAATGGTTGCGTCGGGGTCTTTTCCGTGGGGGGCGGGGGGATGGACGGGGCGGTTGGCCAGCTCTTGTTCGATGCTTGTATTGATGCCGGCCTTGGCGAACTCCATGGCCACTCGGATGCCGTTGAAGATGGCAATCTCGTTGGATGACCCGTGACCGATGATGCAGACGCCGCGCACGCCGAGCAGCGGCGCGCCGCCATATTCGTTGTAGTCCAGGCGGCGGCGGAAGTCGTTGAAGGCTTTGCGCGAGAGCATCGCGCCAACCTGGGCGGTGACAGTACGGGTCAGAGATTCGCGGAGCAGGTCGCGGAAGAGGCGGCCAATACCCTCGCCGGTTTTGAGAGCCACGTTGCCGACAAAGCCGTCGCAGACGATCACGTCGCAGCTGCCGTTGAAGATGTCGCGGCCTTCGACGTTCCCAATGAAATGAATGGGCAAGGCGCGCAGCAGGGGTAGAGCCTCGCGTGTGAGGTCGTTGCCCTTGGTTTCCTCTTCGCCAATTGAGAGCAGGCCGACGCGCGGCTTGGCGATCTTGAGGACACTGCGGGCAAACATTTCGCCCATGACTGCGAATTGTTCAAGGTTGTGCGCCTTGCAGTCGACATTGGCGCCGACGTCGAGCAGCACGCAGGGCGAGCCGGTCACCGTAGGCATGCGTGCGGTCAGGGCAGGGCGATCGACGCCGGGCAGCGCGCCCAGCACCCCCTTGGCGGTGGCCATGGCGGCGCCGGTATTGCCTGCGGTCACAAAGCCTGCAACCTTCTTCTCGCGCACCAGCTTGAGGCCGACGCGCATCGAGCTGTCCTTTTTGGTCCGATAGGCGTGAGCAGCCTTCTCTTCCATGCCGATCCGTTCCGAGGCATGGTGGATGACGATGGGCAGATCTTCGTCTTCGAGGTGCTCATCGAGCAAATCCCGCAATTCCGGCTCGCGGCCGATGAGATGCACGCGAACGGGCAGCGTCCGGCAGGCCTCAATGGCGCCGCGAATCTCCGGCTCCGGCGCCTTGTCGGAGCCGAACGCGTCGAGCGCAATGTCGGTGAGGACGGACTCGTGGAACGACTGGGCCGGGAACATAGAGGATTTAAAGATTAGCTGGCAGCTTCCTTGTTCTCGAGCACGGCGCGACCCTTGTACTCGCCGCACTTGGGGCAGGCGCGATGAGGGAGCTTCTTTTCCTGGCAGTTCGGGCAGATGGACAACGAACCCGCGGTCAGGAAGTCGTGGGAGCGGCGAAGGGCGGTGCGGCGCTTGGAATGACGCCGTTTCGGATTAGGCATGGTACGGTTCCTCTCTTCTGATCCCGGCAGAGACTTCTACGCGCAAATGCATGCGCGCGGTTGGTTTCGACTCCGCCTGGAAGGCCTATGCAGGCCAGGTATCTCTGTTTGGCGCCCCAACTGCTTAGTTCTTCAACCGGCTGCTTAAGCCAGCCAGAGCTTCCCATCGCGGGTCGCTCGGACCCTGATCACACGAGCAGGCTGTCTCATTGCGGTTCACGCCGCAGCGCGGGCAAAGTCCTTTGCAATCTGGCTGGCAAAGCGTCCGGGCGGGCAGGGACAGGAGCACCTGTTCCCGGAGCACGTCTTCAAGCGCAAGGCCACCGTTCTCATAATAACCGATTTCGGTCTCCGGCGTGGAGATTGCGTGTTCGTTTCCCAGGGCGTCGACGCCGGGCGGACGGAAGAGCAGGTCGTACTCGCCGGTGAGGGCATGCTGCACCGGCTCGACGCAGCGGGCGCAGGGAACTTCGAAGTTCCCGCTGAAGGTTCCTTTCAGCCGGATGTCGGCGACGATTTCTTTCGGTCCGCGATGTTCGTGCAGGACTTCGGCGCGGCCGGCGGCGGCCAGATCGCCGAGTTGGGTGGCTTCCTCGCCGAAATCGATCGCCTTGGGAGGCAGGGCGACGGAGAAATTAGCTGGCTCGCGTTCCAGGTCGGCTATGGTGAATTGCATAGATTGAGCCTACGACCCGGCCCCTCGCTCGTCAACGGTGGTGCCTCCGCCCACTTGGTTGAGCGCTTCGCGCGTGCTTTCGCACCATCGATCGAGCGCTTCGCGCGTGCTTTCGCACCATCGATCGAGCGCTTCGCGCTCACCTTGCTGAGGTTGGGCTTTCCCTCAGGAAGGCGAGCGAAGCGGTTCGGTGAGACGGCAGATCAGCCCGCCTGATGGACCTCAGCGGCCGAGGAAGCGGGCGAAGGCTGCGCTGCGAGGCAGCGGGGCGAAGCCGGAGCGGCGCGCGTAGGTGAAACCTACCAGCACCTGCTGGCGCGGCGAGCCGGCGGTGTAGGTGCGGGTGTATGCCGTGTCGAAGACCAGTTGAGGCCGCAGCGCGTAGGTGGCTCCCACGAAGCCGGCCCCGAAGCGATCGGTGGTGCCAGGCTGCGGGCCGCCGTAGCTTTCCAGGATGCCGGAGAGCTTGCTGGTGATGGGCCGGGTGAGAGCCAGGCCGAACTGCGCGGCACCGTCAAGCCCCTGAGCGCTGCCCGCCAGGGTGCCTACGGTGTTGAAGTCGAAGTGAGACTTGCCCAGGTCTCGGCTGGCGATGAAGACCATCTGGTGGTCGACAGATCCCGAGCCCAGACCCTTGGAGGGGTTGGCGGAGGGAATTTTGCCGGTATAGAGCAGCGCCATGGCGGGCACGATCCGTCCCTGTTCGACGAAGCGGTAGCGGGCCCCCAGCCATTGGTCGCCGCTGCCCTGGAGCGACGGGCTGTCGCCGCCGCCCTGGAAGATATGGTTGGTGAGACCCCAGCGCAGGTCCAGCTTGGGGGTGAGGCCGTAGCGCATGCTGCTGACCAGCATCTGCTGAGAGACGCCTGCGCCGATGGGCTGGCTGAGGAAGCCGAAGTCGCCCTCCAAAATGCCGCATTGCGTGGTGGAGGCGGCATAGTCCCAGGCGGGGCGGGTGGCGTTAACCGCAATTTCGCTCTTGGCGCAGGCGTCGTCGACCACGGGAGGCCGGTTCAGTTCGATGGAGTCGGCGGGGCGGGGATCGGCGGCCGGGGTCGGCGCGGAAGAATCGGCGATTGGCGCGCCATTTGCGCTGCTGACCGCGGTGAGAGCATCGGCGGGGAGAGATTTTTCCGCCGCGAAAAGAGCCGATGTGCCAAGGGCCAGCGACAGAGCTGTCGCGGCGAGACGAGACGAATGCTTAAAGTTCACGAACTTCTCCTGAGAAGTCTCTAAAGATTCCGGCGAAAGAAATCCCGTCTGCCGCAGATAGGGCGAGGGAGAAGCCGGATCGCCGGTGAAATCCAGTTCACCCGTTGCATCGGCGTGGCTTTTTGGTTCATTAAGAATCAGCTAAGAAAATCAGGGGCAAGGCATGACGGAAGTCATGGAGACGATGAGAAAAACTCAAGAGATTCAACCTTGGGAATATCCAGAAATGGCTCACCATTCCCCTCAAGAGCGAGCCGCGTTCGCCGATGAACGGATGGTCCGGGTTCTGATCGGCTGACAAGTTTTACGCTGCAGTGAGGGCGTCAGCCGTTGAAAGGGAGCCTGAGAAATAGGAGAGACTCGATGTTCGCTTTTCGAAATCTGCCCGTTGCCCGCAAATTCTTCCTAGCTTTCGGGATCGTATGTCTCTTCTGCATCGCCCTTGGCGTTTTCACGTTCCTGTCTTTCCGTAGCGTCTCGGCCCAGTCGGTGGACGTGCGGGACAATACACTGCCTTCTGTCGTTGCCCTTTCCGACCTGCGGCGCGCCTTGAATGCGATGCGGCGGCAGGATCTGGACCTTGTCCTGTGCCAGACAGCGGCTTGTAAAGACATTCACATGGCCAAGCGGGCAACGACGATTGCTGACTACCAGGCGGCGGACAAGATTTACGCGCCGATGGTGAGTTATCCCGGCGAGGCAGAGACCTACGCGAAAGTCCGCGAAACGTATGCGAATTACATGGCCAACAGCAACAAAGGCATCGAGCTTCTCAAGGCCGATAAAACGAGCGAGGCTTTCGATGTCCTGGGATCGGAAGAAGCCGAAGACCAGTTCCAAAGAGCCGTCGACGCAACCAATGACGATTTCGGGTTGAATGTAAAATTCGGTGGGAAATCTGCTCAGGATGCCGTGGATGCTTCCCATCGTGCGTCCTTGATCAACTCTGGTGTTACGGTTGCGATCGTCCTGCTGTCCGGGTTGATTGGCACACTTTTGACCAAAGTCATTGTGCCGCCCCTGCTGGCGGCGACGACGGCGCTGGAGCGGCTTGCTCAGAAAGACCTGACGGTCAGCCTGGAGATTGCCAGCGAGGATGAGATTGGCAGGTTGGGGGTCGCCTTGAATACGAGCGCGGCGTCGATGTGCGCTGTGTTGAGCATGGTGGCCAAGGGAGCGGAAAACCTGTCAGCTTCCGCCGAGCAGATGAGCAGCCGGTCGACAGAGGCGATGGGCAACGCCCAGTCCCAATCCGGGAAGACCAACCAGATCGCCGCCGCGGCGCAGGAGATGACCGCCACCATTGGGGAGATCAGCCACAACGCCGAAACAGCGGCGGGGGCAAGCCGCAAGTCGGCGGAGCTGGCCAACGGCGGCGGAGCGGTCATGCAGGCGGCCGCGTCGACCATGGAACGAATTTCAAGCGCGACCAGCTCGGTGGCCGACAAGATGACGGCACTGGCGCAGAGGTCCGAGGAAATTGGCCAGGTGGTGACGGTCATTCAGGACATCAGCGAACAGACCAACCTGCTGGCGCTGAATGCGGCCATCGAGGCGGCGCGCGCCGGCGAGCATGGCCGCGGGTTCGCCGTGGTGGCTGGCGAAGTGCGGCGACTGGCGGAACGGACTCGCAGCGCTACCGAAGAGATTGCGGGAACCATTCGCAGCATCCAGGAAGAAACGCGGCAGACACTGACTCTGATGGATGAAAGCCACACCGCCGTCGATACCGGCATAGGCGAAACGGGCCGGGCACGGCAGAGCCTGGAAGCGATCATCGAATCCGCACAACAGGTGGAGCACATGATTCACCTGATTGCGACGGCGGCAACCGAACAGACGTCGGCTTCCGGAGAGATTTCCGAGTCGGCCTCGCATATTTCCCAGCTTTCGACGGAAAATTCGCAGGCCGCGGAGGAAACGGCGGACGGCTGCCGGCAGCTTTCACGGCTGGCCAACGAGTTGAACCAGGCGATCGGGCAGTTCCGTCTGCAAGAGGACCGGCAGCCGGGAGGGAGCTATGCAAGCGCCGCAGGGAGGAAACCTGCGCACACTTACCAGGCAGCATGAGGCTGGTCGATTTACCGACGGAGCAGGGCGCAGAACGGACTCCATGCCGCGAAAATCCTCTCTCGTTCGGGGTCATGGGTGCGGGCGGGCTGTGTTAGCCTCCGGTTGTGGAGAGATCATTGCATGACCACCTCTCACTTTCCCCGGAGAAAAAAGCATGAGCGCCGTCAAGTATGACCTGATTGTGATCGGTTCGGGACCATCGGGACAGCGCGCCGCGGTGGCCGCTTCCAAGTTGAAGAAGCGGGTTGCGATCATCGAATCGCGTTCGGTCGTGGGGGGCGTGTGCATCAATACCGGCACCATTCCTTCCAAAACCATGCGCGAAGCGGTGCTGCACTTGTCTGGGTATAACTATCGCACTGTCTATGGGATGAACTACCGGGTCAAGGAAAAGATCACGATGTCGGACCTCGCCTTCCGGGTACAAGGCGTGGTCAAGACGGAGATCGACGTCACGGAAGCGCAATTGTCCCGCAATGGGATTGATGTGATCCATGGGGTGGCGCACTTCCTGGATGCGCAAACGTTGCGCGTCGAAGGTCCGGAGACGGATGCCACGCTGGACGCGGAGCGCATCATCATCGCCGTGGGAACCAAGCCGGCGGCTTCGGAGCGCGTGCCCATCAACGGCCGTACCATCATCAACAGCGACCAGATCATGGACCTGCCCAAGCTGCCGCGGACGCTGATCGTGGTTGGCGGCGGCGTGATCGGCGTCGAATACGCGTGCATGTTCGCCATTCTCGGCGTGCGGGTGACGCTGATTGAAAAGCGCAACCGGCTGCTGGAGTTTGCCGACCAGGAAATCGTGGAAGCGCTCAGCTACCACCTGCGCGACAGCCGTGTCACCATGCGTTTGGGCGAGGAGCTGGACAGCGTGGAAGAGCTGCCGGATGGGACCGTGGTCGCGAACCTGCGCAGCCACAAGCGGGTTTCCGGCGACGCGCTGCTGTACGCCGTAGGCCGGCAGGGCAGCGTGGATGAGCTGAAGCTGGAAAGCGCCGGACTGAAGGCCGACGAGCGCGGGCGCATCCCGGTCGATGAGAACTTTCAGACGGCTGTGCCGTCGATTTATGCAGTGGGGGACGTCATCGGGTTTCCATCGCTGGCTTCGGTGTCGATGGAGCAGGGCCGCATTGCCGTGGCGCGCGCCTTCAACGACATGAACACCATCTCCAACCCCAGTTTTTATCCATACGGCATCTACACCATCCCGGAGATCAGCTTTATTGGCAAGACCGAGGAGCAGTTGACGGAAGAAGATGTTCCCTACGAAGTCGGGATGGCGTATTACCGGGAGACGGCGCGCGGGCAGATTCGCGGCGATACCACGGGCCGGTTGAAGCTCATCTTCCACCGTGACACGCGCAAAGTGCTGGGCGTGCACATCATCGGCGAGGGCGCCAGCGAGCTGGTGCACATCGGCCAGGCGGTGATGACACTGGGCGGCAACGTGGACTACTTTATCGAGACGGTGTTCAACTATCCCACGCTGGCGGAGTGTTACAAGGTGGCCGCCTTTAACGGGGTTGGCCGGCTTCACCGGTATCAATAATCCGTTTCCAAGCCCCTGACCGCGAGCCATGACCAAGCATTGGAGAAATCGATGACCACCACCTCAATCGGCGTAGTGATGACCGAGCACATCGTGGCCGGACGCCTAACGGGAATCCTGGGCGAGCAGAAGCTGGAAGGCGATCGGCTGCGCTTTCCTCAGGACGAATCGGAAACGGAGGCGCTGATTGGCGTGCCGACTACTGAGCTGTATGAGCTGCTGGCCAGCCAGATCGCGCCTCTGGTAGCCGCCGCGGATGGTCCGGTGAAGGCGATAGGCGTTGCCGTGCCGGGAATTGTGCGTTTTGGAGTGGTCGAAGATTCGCCCAACCTTGCCCAGATCAAGGGCGTGCGCCTGGCCGATGCGCTGGGCGACGTTCTGCTGGCGCAGGGGATCAGCGCGCCGGTGCATGTGCTGAACGATGCCGACGCGGTGGCAGCGGGTCTGGCTGCGACGCGCGGGCATCTCGATCGGCTTATCCGCGTGTGGACCCTGGGC
>CAILBQ010000088.1 GCA_903832475.1 uncultured Acidobacteriota bacterium
CTACACGACGCTCTTCCGATCTGAGAGCGGTTACGACAATTCAGTCGAGAACGTCGCCGCTTTCTTTAAGCAGGCCGAGCGTGTCGAGGACCACAACGCCGGCGCGGCTGACGAAGTTGAACGTGCCAAAGCGCTCGACCAGCCCCAGGCGAACCAGCTCGTCGCGCGATTCTTTAGAGTCGACGTAGTCGTCTCCGCGCAGCCGCCATGCAATCTGCTTGAGCACGGCGAGCTGTTCTTCCGAGAGAACAGGCATGCGCATGAGGCGAATATCGCGTGGAAGGGAGTTCGTTCTGAGGTCTTGGTCGGTTACGTCGTACCAGGCGGTTGGCATCCGTGTCCTCGGAAATGTGGCGAAATATACCTGTCAGCCGAGTCCCTGTGCGGACAACACTTTCTGTGATCTGGAGCTGAAGGATTAAACACATCTTACCGGCTCCAGCAAGATCGTGCCTACCACGGAAGAGAATCTGGGTGAACCAAAGGTGTAACGGCCGGCGGTCCGATGGCGCACCGTAAATTCAGCAGGGCGGGTTGATTTTGATTCACGGAGCGCCGAATTGCTGGTAGCCTACCTGGGAAAATCCCTAAGTCCATTCGGGGTGCGCAGCTTCGGGATCCATTCAGGGAACCAAGGTCGCCGCCCATTTCGGATGACGCGGCTGGGAAGATCGGCGCGGCGGGAGAAGACGAGGCGGATTGCGGACCTATGTTTTTGCCTCAACACATTACGCGGGCGGTTCGCAAATGTCGGCGGCATATTGCAACGCCTTGGCGCACCCGGAACTGGCGTGAGCCAGCATCGCAAGCGCGCAGGCGACATAGAAAGTCGGTCCGGAAGTCACCCCGGGGATGCGGGAGTTAAGCAATTGGGGATTTTCGGCCAGGGTGAGCAAGCCTGCGGAGACTTGACTTGCCGGACGGACCAACCCCGCCCGGGTTGCTGTCAGCGGGCTCCTTGCGTGAGTCGTCGGAGCGGGCAGCCTTCAAGTCCGTGCCAGGTTCAGAGGACTCGTGGCAGTTTGCGGCCGTGGAGAAAGTCTGTAGCTGGTGTTCAAGCTCCATGGCCAGGTGGGCGAGGCCATTGCAGGCAATGACGGATTCCTCTCCGGCGGCCGTGGCGTGGGTGGTGAATTCCGAGACCGAGTGCATGCTGCGCGTGACCTGGTCGGCAACCGCGATCTGCTGGCCGGCGGAAGAGGCGATTTGCACGATCATGCCCTCGGAACGCTGGGCGAGACGAACGATCTCGTCGAGGGCGGCGCTGCACTGGGAGGCGCGAGCAAGTCCCGCTTCGACGTCTGAGCGTCCGCGTTCGACGGAGCCGACCGCGGCGATGGTTTCCTGCTGCACCAACTGGATCATGGAGGAGATTTCCTGGGTGGCCTTGGTGGTGCGTTCGGCCAGCCGTCGGACCTCTCCGGCAACGACGGCAAATCCGCGTCCATGCTCTCCGGCGCGGGCGGCTTCAATGGCGGCATTGAGGGCTAGCAGGTTGGTCTGGCTGGCAATCTCTTCGATGACCGAAACCACGGACCCGATGGTTTCTGAGTTCTGGCCGAGCTTTTCGATGTGTTCCGCAGCTTCTGAAGTGGTAGAGGCGGCGCGCTGGATGGCTTCCATGGTTTCGCTGACAACGCGGTGCCCTTGATGAGCGGCAGCCTGGGTCGCGGAGCCGGAGGTGGCCGCCTGGCTGGCGGCGTTTGACACTTCGGAAATGGCCGCGGACATCTCGACCATGGCGGTGGCAACCTGCTGGATTTCCTGTGCCTGATGTCGAGAGCGTTCGGCGGTGACCTCGGCGGTAGTGGCAAGCTGAGTGCTGGCGGCGGCACTCTGTTCGGCGGCGGTGTGAATCGAGCTCAGGACGCGTTGGAAGGATGCGTTGGTCAGGGAGAGGGCAGTGGCGACCTGGCCCATTTCATCGCGGGAATCGTACTTGAAGGTCGGGCAGAGATCGCCGGCAGCCATGGAACGCAGGGATTTGAGCATGCCGTTGATGGGAACGAGAATGTTGCGGGAAATGGCGATGCCGAGAACGGCAACGATGGAAGAGATCAACAAAAAGAGCAGCGCGAGCTCGATGGACCGCGAGTGGATGACGGCGCCTGCGTTGGTTTCCTGCGAGGGAATCCACGAGGCGGTCAGCTCGGAGAGCTTGTCGTTGGCGATCTTGTGCTGCGTGAACAGCGGGTTCATCTTCTCGATGCGGATTCGACGTGCCTGAACATGATCGCCGGAGAGCAGGGCAGGAATGTACTGCTGTTCGGCGATAGTGAACCATGCTTCGCCGGGAGGGTAAGCCTGCTCATGCAGCACCTGGCGGATGGGTCCGGAAGCGAGAACCTGGTTGTAATGCTGCTGGGAAGCGTCGAAGGCCTGGTGGGCGGCACGCAGGATTTCGACATATTTCTTCGTTTCCACCGGGTCGGTCGAGTCTTCAGCGGCGATGGCAGGCGGCAGGGCGGCGACCAGGCTGGCCGGCGGGTCGTAGCAGTCGCCGGCAAGCTGATACGCGAGGGCGATGTCGTTGTAAAGGGGAGAACTGATACGAACCTTGTTCAGCGTCAGGGTGGCAAGGGCGGCAAAGATGAGCAGGCCGAGAAGAGCGGAAGTGACCATGACCCCAAGCTTCCAGGCAAATCGGATATTGTTCAGCAACTTCATTGAAGGAATCTCCTGAGCCACGGGCGAAAACGGCCGCGGCAGACGCGGGCTGAGACGCACCTAGTTGTTGATCGGCGAAGATGGAGAAAACTTGAACTTGTTCGTGGTCGCGAAGAAATGCACGTTCTGGGTGAGATCGAACCAGATCGATCACTCGAATGGGAGGATAGGAGGGTTTAGAACTTCATCGTGACACCGTGTTCGCCAATGACGCTGAACACGTTGAGCAGGCCGGCGACTCCGAGCAGTTCGCGAACGCGTTTGCCCAGGTGGATGAGCTGGAGGGTGCAGCCGGCGGTCTTCGCCGAGACGTAGATGCGGACCAGCGTGCCCAGCCCCATGCTGTCCATGAAGCTGACATCGCAGAGATCGAGCACGAGGTGTTTGCTGTCCGGCAGCAACTGGCATGCCTGGTTGTAGAGCAGATGAGAGACGCCGGAGACCAATCTGCCGTGGCAGAAGATAGTAGCCGTCGTCCCGGACCGCTCGACGTTCAGGGTGAGACTTTGCGGTTCGGTGGGCGACTGTGACGTTCTGGATTCAGACATGAACCGCTCCTGGATTTTGCGGAATGCCGCTCAGGCTTGATGGTCGCTGTGCGCAGTGCCGGTGGGCTGAAGAGGTGCGGCAGGGGATTTGCTTTCGCGGGTACGAGTCTTGGCGGCTTTGCGTTTGCCCCGCTTTTTTCTCGCCTTGCGGGTTTCAGCGCGGGCGGCGGCGCGGCGGCGCTTCAGTTCTTCAGGGGAATACATCGAACCGCGGCAGACGGGTGACCCGCAGTAGCATGTGCAGGGGTCGTCGCCGCCCTCGTAGAGGCAGTAGTCGTAGGTAATCTCGGCGTCGGCGGGAATGTCGCGCAGGGCAGTGATCCAGACGCGGCCGTTCTCATCTTCGCTGGTCTCTGCGTTGCCCTCACAGCTGTGATTGATGAACATGGCGGAACAGAAGCCGTCGATGACAACGGCGCCGTCGCCCAGTCCAAACAGGTAGGTGACGGGGTAATCCTGGTAGAGGGCGTCCGCTTCTTCTTTGGAGATGCGCCTGCCGGTGTATTCGGCGATGCGTTCGCCTTTGCGAACGGGCGCGGTGGTGTAGCAGCCGGCAGCGTGGATCGAGGAGGAGCGAACGATGAGTCCCATGGTCAAGATTCCGTTGAGAGCTTTCCGCGGGGAGGGTCAAGCTCCCAGGCTGGTCCAATAGTCTAGTAGTGTGGAGTCGTGGAAGGGCAGGAGGAGCACGAGATCCTCGAATCGCATCCTATCACTGGTGAGAACGGATCGGAAGTTGGTTGAGGCGACAATCATGTTGAAGCGAATTTGTTCGACGGGCGGGCTGGGTGCTGGGTGGATGGCGGGGTTGTGCGTGGGCCTCTGCCTGGGGCTGGGAGCGACGTGTCTAGGAGCGCAGAGCGATCCTCCCGCGAAGCCTCCGCAACAGGACAATCCGTTTCCCGGGGAGCCGCAGAAGGCCGCAGCGAAGAGCGCAGAGGACAAGGCGGGACCGGCACAGAAGCAGGCAGCAGCGACGACCGCAACGCAGGACCCGGCAAAGCAAAATCCGCCAAAGGCCGGCGGGGGCAATGAATTCCCCGGAGAGAACGCCGATGCGCCGATCATTCCGGTGGATCCAGGTCCAAATGCATCTGCGGCGGGAGGGGAGCAGGGCGGGAAAGATGGCGAAACACGTTCCAGCAGCGGCGATCGCGGCGACGACCCGGTGCGTTCGCCGGACGGGACGGGCAGCGATGACGGCTTCAGTTCCAGCAATGCCGGTTTGGGCCCGCGATCGAACGATGACGATGCGCCGGCTACGGCCAAGCCAGCCAGGAGCCGTGCCAAGGAAATCAAGGAAGACATCGACGTAGGCGGATTCTACCTGGACAAGAAGAACTGGAAGGCGGCGAAGGAGCGTTTTGAAACCGCGTTTGCGCTGGACGCCGAAAACCCCGACGCGGTGTTGGGCCTGGCCGAGGCGGAGCGTCACCTGCAGGAGCTGGACAAGGCCAGGACTCATTATGAGCTTTTCCTCTCCTACGATCCGGACGGCCCGCACAGCAAGGCGGCGCGCAAGGCGCTGGAGCAGGTGGAATCTCAGCAGGCTTCTACGGCAGCGCCAGGGAAAGCGAAATCCGAAACGCCCAAATGAACGTTCTTTTCAGGCAAAGAACCGTTCTTGCCACGGTTGCGGGCAAATCTTCTGCCACGAACCGGTTTTCTTGAAATAAGCTAGACGAGCGTTCTAAATAGGAATTCTGCAGCGCACGATGCTCCTGACTCCAGAAGGGTTTGTCCGCCAACTCCCATGCATCCAGTACTCAAGTCGGCGCTACAGCCCTTAGCGGATGAAATGTCTCCATTGAGCCAGGAAGAGGCGCAGATCCCACCGACTCCCGGCCAGGGACGATGGTGTGCGCAGCAAATTCTGGAGCACCTCATTTTGAGCTATGAGCTGACTTCGAACGAACTCAGCAAACAGATCAAGAGTGGGCGCATTCCGCGAAATCGGCGCAATCTGCTGGAGTTTTTGCTGCGCGTGCAGACCATCGGGCTCGGGTACATGCCCTCTGGCATTCCATCCATGCGGGCACTGCGGCCAAGCGAGTTTGTTCCCGAGGCGGGCGCGGCAGTGGCCGCCCGGTTTTTGGCGGCGGCCGAGGAGATGGATGTGCTGCTGGTGGCTTGCCGCAAGACGTTTGGAATCCAGGCGTGCGGGGAGCACCCTTTTTTTGGAGTCATGCGCGTAGACGAGTGGAGGCGGTACCACGCAATTCACGCGCGGCATCACCTGCCGCAGCTGCGCGAGGCGATTCGATTTGCACGCAGCGCGAAAACTGCATGAGACATTAGCGGGGGACAGGGTCAGCGTACCCCATTCATCCCGCGCCGTATGTCGGATGGATCGGATTGAACAACCTCCACCCGCGCAGATCCTTTCTTCTCAGAGTGCCGTCAGGGCAGAAATGTGCGGCTCCACAGCATGAAAAGCCATCCGGGATAGAAAATTTCTGACAGGGCAGCCAGGCACAGGAATGTGCCGAGGGGCAAGGGGAGCTGCGCCCATTCTTTGGTGCGGCGGCGCGCGGCGAGGACGAGCAGCCAGAGAAAGGCGGCAACGGTGGCGCCCAGGATCGCTACGGCGAAGGACTCGAGCGCGCCTTCCAGGCCGAGCCAGGCTCCCAGCATGGCCATCAGCTTGGCGTCGCCGAGGCCCATGCCCTCGCGGCGACGGACCAGCCAGTAGCCGAGCCGGATCACCAGGACGACGCCGGCGGCGAGAAGCGCTTCAAGCAAGCGAGTCCAAAGATCGGAGAGCAGAGCCCTGTGAAACATGCCAGTCAGCAGCGAGCCTGAAGCGGTGAAAGCCAGGCCCAGGAAAATGCCGGGATAGGTAAGCCAGTCGGGAAGCCAGAGATGCTCGGCGTCGAGAGCGGCCAGGGCGATGAGCAGCCAGGAAAGCAGCGCGTATCCCAATACCAGCGAGAGGGGCAGGATCGGCGAAATTGCGGCATTCGCGCCGAACAGCGGTGCGGTGAAACGGAGCCAGCAGGCCGCCCAGAGGAGGCCGACCGCCAGTTCGACGAGCGGGTAGCGCAGGCGGATGCGGGTGTGGCACTGGCGGCAGCGGCCGCGCAGGAGGATCCAGCTCAGCAATGGCAGGTTTTCCCACCAGGCGAGGGTGTGGTCGCAGTGACGGCAATGGGAGCGGGGCTGCACGATGCTTTCGCCCTCGGGCAGGCGAGCCAGCACGACGTTGAGGAAGCTGCCGAAGGCGAGGCCTGAAAGGAAGGCAAAAGCGGCGCCGGCGAATTGAAGAGTTGTGCCCACGGGTCTGAGCGAATGGTATCAATGCTGCCTTCGAATTGGAGCCTAAGAAGGCTGGGTGCGCGCCATGATCCCACATCCGACCACAAAAGTGGGGCCAGATAGGAGGCGCCCATTCAAGCGAGGTAGAGAAGCAGCGATTCGCTTCGGAGACCTTTGCGGGCGGGTTAGAGTAGAGGCATGGCGGCGGAATCGAACGCACCTTCAGAAGAATCGACGGCGAAGTCGCTGGGGCTGGCGCCTGCGCCTCAGGCGGCAAAGGTCTTCGCCGAGGCGGTGGCGATCATGGCGCGGCTGCGGGGGCCGGGCGGGTGTCCGTGGGATCGAGAGCAGAGTTTCGATTCGATTCGCAAGCACACCCTCGAAGAGGCCTACGAGGTTCTCGAAGCAATCGAGCGGCGCGACTGGGCGCACCTGGAAGAAGAGCTGGGGGATTTGCTCTTACAGGTACTGTTTTATGCCGAGATGGGAAGCGAACTGCCGGCGGGCGAAGGACGATTCGATATTGCGGGGGTGATTGCGACGCTGAATCGGAAACTGATTCGCAGGCATCCGCACGTGTTCGGCGAGGCGGCTTCGGCGGCGGCCGGCAACCTGGCAGTCGTGGACGCGCAGGTGGAAGGCTCCGCGGCGCGGGTGCTGGCCAACTGGGAGCAGATCAAGATCGCGGAGAAGTCGACAAAGGCGGAGCCTGTCGAGGCGGCTTCGCTGCTGGACGGAGTGCAGCGCGCCCAGCCGGCCCTGGCGGAAGCGGCCAAGCTGGGATCGAAGGCCGCCAAGGTAGGCTTTGACTGGCCCGGCTGGCGCGATCTGCTTGCCAAGGTAGAGGAGGAGACGGCAGAGCTGGTGGCCGAGGCTGAGGCGGCGGAGTTGGATGTCGCCCGGAAGGCGGAGGTAGAGGCCGAGCTGGGCGATCTGCTGTTTACTGTCGTGAACCTTGGCCGCCACCTGGGTGTCGATGCGGAGATGGCGCTGCGCGGGACAAATTTGCGCTTTCGGGACCGATTTCGCCGGATGGAGGTGGTGGCGGGCGAGCGCGGCCTGGCGGCTCAGGCTCCTCAGGAACTGGAAGCGTTGTGGAATGAGGCGAAAGCCCATCTGGCTGGAGGGAAAGGCTGATGATCGTCATTCGTGCCTGCAAGGGATTCGAGGAATTGCAGGCTTGTGTGGATTTGGAAATTGAGGTTTGGGGCTATTGCGAAGGGGACGTCATTCCACGGCGCATGTTCCTGGTCGCGGGAAAGATTGGCGGGCAGGTGATTGGGGCGTTCGACACATCGCTGCCGGGAGCGCCGCCGGAGGGCGATGCAAAGTCAATGATCGGATTTTCCTATTCGATTCCCGGCGTGAAGTCAGCCAGCGAAAGCACGGGCGGCGTGGCGCAGGCATACATCCACTCGCATATGCTGGCCGTGCGCGAGGGATATCGCAACCAGAGCATTGGTGCCCGACTGAAGCTGGCGCAGCGGGAAGAGGCGCTCTCCCGCGGCATTCGAACGATCGAGTGGACCTTCGATCCAATGGAGATCAAGAACGCCTTTTTGAATATCCACAAACTGGGAGCGATCGCGCGGCGGTATGAAGAAAACTTCTACGGCGCATCTTCATCGCGACTGCAAGGCGGACTGCAGACCGACCGCCTTGTAGCTGAATGGCAGCTCGATTCCAAGCGAGTCAAGGCTGCCATTGAGGGGCATGGCGGCAAGCAGGGAGGCGGCAGGCGGTCGAATCCGCTAGCCGGGATAGAAACGGAGATCCACGTGCCAGCGGCAGTCTATGCCTGGAAGGCGAACGATGCCGAGCGATTCAAAGCAGCGGAAGTGCAGGCGTCAAATCGCGAAAAATTTCAGCGCGCATTCTCGCAAGGGCTGGCGGTGGTTGCTTTTACCCGGGATGAAGATGGCAACGGGACGTATCACCTGGGATCGCCGAACGGAATTGCGTAGCTTTTGCAGTGGGACAGTCTCGCGATTGAAACGCGTTTCACTGGATTGGCTATGAGCAGCCTCGAAGCACAACCAGAGACAGCAAGGACCAAAAGACGGACGCAGCGAGTCCGTAGGTCGCGAGGGAACTGCGCTTTGAATAGTCGGTGAATGATTTGCTGTTTTGTCGCGGGTTAAGGGGATTGTAATAGACCGGAAAGTTTGTTCCCTGCTCCATAAAATCCGGCGAAACGAACTCGTCGGTAAAATCCTGACCGTGAGCGTAATAAGTGAAGGATATCTGGAACTCGCGCTGCGGAGAAAACATGGCGATGGTGAAGGTATGCATCCTGGCAAATCTGAAGTGGCAGGACAGTACCTCGGCTTGCGTTTCCATCCATGGATAGACCGCGACTAAAGGCGGATCAGTATCAGCAGATTTGACGATCATAACGAGTTATCCATTGTCTTTGTCTCACGGGTCACGCTTTTCAGAAATGTCATAGCTGTGCACTGACACCAATCGATGGAAGACGGTTGCCGGCCTGGCTCTTACAAGAGTTTGGTAAGGATACGGAACTTGTCCTGCAAGCTTTCGCGGGCCGATGCAGACTGGCCCGCAAGAGGATTTCGCAAGTAGCTATGCCAGTACGGCCTGCCCGTGTGTTTCATGTGAGCTGTGCCGGGTTCCAGCGATGATTTTTTTCGCTTTCAAGACTTCATCCGCGGGGCCGTGAACAAGGAGAAGATACTTATCGGTTTTCAATGCCAGCTCGTATTTCAAAATGCTGTCTTTGGGAATGCCGATGCTTGCCA
>CAILBQ010000089.1 GCA_903832475.1 uncultured Acidobacteriota bacterium
CAGAGCTGGGTGGGGTTGGGTCCCTAGCCGCATTGTAGAAGGTACGGGGCCATTGTGCATAGTTTCCGAGCGAGCTGGACTTCGACTTTTGGGCTTCGTCCAAGGGGTTGCTGGGGTTTGGACGGTTTCTGGAAAAGAAAGGTATCGAGTCGCGAGCGAAAGCTTTGGGTGTCGCGTCGGTTGTGCAATTTCTTGCGGTGGCCTGCCTTGGCAAAACAAAGCCCGGCAGGCGAGCTGCCGGGCGAAGAGAGAGGGGTTTGCGCTGGGTTACCAGACGCGGCAACTGTGCGCGGGGTACATGGGCTGGCCTTTTTTGCAGCCGAAGGCCTTGCCGAATTCTTCGAAGTTCTGGACGGAGCCGTTGGTGCGCCAGCGGCCGGGGGAGTGAGGGTCGGTGAGGGCGGATTGACGGGCGGACTGGTCGGTCTGGTTCTGGCACCAGATCTGGCCGAAGCTGAGGAAGAAGCGCTGCGATTCGGTGTAGCCGTCGATCTTGTCTTCGATGGACTTGTGTTCGGCCGCCAGGGTATCGAGCAGGGCCATGTAGGCAATGCGGAGGCCGCCGTTGTCGGCGGTGTTCTCGCCCAGGGTGAGCTTGCCATTGAGCTTTTGCGCGGGCAGGTCGTCGTGGGCGGGAGAGGCGTCGAAGCCGTTGTATTCGGTGACTTCGCAATCGGTGCGTTCGGTGAAGTTCTTGCGATCCTCTGCGGTCTGCCACTCGCGCAGGTTGCCATGGCCATCGTACTTGCTGCCCTGATCGTCGAAGCCGTGGGTCATCTCGTGGCCAATGACGACGCCGATGCCGCCGAAGTTGACGCCGGGATCGGTGGTGAAGTCGAAGAAAGGCGGCTGGAGGATGCCGGCGGGGAAGTTGATGTCATTCATCGAGGGGCTGTAGTAGGCGTTGACGGTGGGCGGCGTCATGCCCCATTCGCGTTCGTCGACGGGCTTGCCGAGTTTGGCTAGCTCGTAGTTGCGGCGGAAGATGGCGGCGCGGTGCACGTCGCCGACCAGATCATCGCGCTTGACCTCGAGGGCGGAGTAGTCGCGCCACTTCTCCGGATAGCCGATCTTGTTGCGAAAGAGGCTGAGTTTTTCTTCGGCCGCCTTGCGGGTGTCTTCGGACATCCAGGGGAGAGTTTTGAGGTCGTCGCCGAGGGATTTTTCGAGAGCAGCAACGAGCTTGTCCATGCTGGCCTTGGCGGCGGGAGGGAAGTGTTCCTTGACCCAGTCCTGGCCGACGGCTTCGCCGAGGGCTGAGTCGGTAGCGGCGGCGCATTGTTTCCAGCGGGGAGTGGGTTCTTTCTGGCCGGCGAGTTCCTTGCCGAAGAAGGCGAAGTTTTCATCGAAGAAGGGCTTGGGCAGATCGGTGGCGGCGGTGTGGATGGTTTGCCAGCGGAAGTAGGCTTTCCAGGCGTCGACGGGCTCGGTTTCGATCAAGGTGTTGACGGTCTTGAAAAACTCAGGAGTCGCGACATTGAGGGTATCGAAGTGGCCGACGTGAATTGACTTCCAGTAGCTTGCCCAGTCGAAGTCGGGAGAGAGTTTGTCGAGTTCGGCGACGGTGTAGATGTGGTAGCGATTTTCCGGCTGACGCATCTCGGTGCGGCTCATGGAGCCTTTGGCGAGAGCAGTTTCGAGGCGGAGGACGGAGGCGGCTTCTTTGGCGGCGAGGTCGGGGGAGTCGCCGGCCAATTCCATCATCTTTGTGATGTGCGCGACGTATTTTTCGCGGATTTCCTGAAAGCGTTTGGCGTCGCTGAGGTAATAGTCGCGATCGGGGAGGGAGAGGCCGCCCTGCGAGGTTCCGGCGATCTGCTTGGAGGAATCCTTGGCATCCTGTTCGACGCCGAAGCGAAAGAGCGGGGCGGGAGTTCCATTGTCGAGGAGTGCGCCCATGAGATCAGCAAGCTTTTTGGGATCGGAGAAAGCGGCGATGGCGAGCAGCGCGGGATCAAGGGGCTTGATGCCCTTGGAGTCGATCGCGGCGGTGTTCATGCAGGCGGCGTAGTAGTCGCCGTATTTTTTCTGCAGCGGGGTCTTGGGATCTTTTGCAGCGGCGTCGAGTTCCTGCCAGAGGAGGTAGCGGTTGCGTTCGCCGAGCAGGGAGAAGGAGCGCGCCCAGCGGGTTTGGTCGGCGGGGACGGGATTGTCCTTGATCCAGTTGCCGCAGGCGTACTGATAGAAGTCGGTACAGGGGTCGGCCGACTTGTCGATGGCGGACAGGTCGAGGCTTTTCACGGATTGCGGCGGCTTGGGTGAAGTGGCATCTTCGGCGCCGGTGAGCGAATACTGGGCCTGGCCGGGGACCGCAAGGACAAAGGATGCCAGCCCTACCGCAGAGGCGGCGAGGAGCGAGCGAACGCGACGATGGGAGAGCAACTGAGATGTCATGTGAAATCCTCGAATCCGGGCGACACGGCGGGACGTTCTGGCGCGGGATTGCTCGAATGATGGGATGCAGCCTGATGGAGCGAGGCGGCTTTGTTGAACGGTATCATGCGGGCGGGAAAGGCGGTCAATGCCGGTCAGGAGATCGTTCGCTTTGCTCTGAGGACATTGGGTGCCGGCGGGGAGTGAGAAGCAGATTCCCTTAGGGAATGACAGATCAGAAAAGCAAGGGCAAGCGCAGATCCTTCGCTTCGCTCAGGATGACAAACCAAGTGTAAAGATGACGAACCAAACGCGGGCAGACAAACAGTAGCGACTGGACTTAATCAGCAGCCGCGAACGTTTCACTCACGTCCCTAGAAGACTTTGACGCGGACGGTGAGGTAGGTCTTGGGGTCTTTGCGGATGGCGGTGATCAACTGGCCGGTGTCGTTCAGGGTTTTGTCGAGGTTGTCGTAAAGGGAGCGATTGACGACCATCTGGCCGAGGGAACCCTGACCATCTTCCAGGCCTTTGAGGATGGTGTTGAGGCGGGTGATCGATTCTTCGACCTTGGTGGCCAGTGCGGGGTCTTTGGCGAGTTTGCCAAGGGAGCCTTTTCCGGAGTTGATGCCGGTGAGAAGCTCGTTGGTGTTGGCGATGGCGGCATTCAGGTTGGTGTATAGGGCGTCATCTTTGAGGAGCTTGCCGGCTGAGCCCTGTCCCTTGTCGAGAGAGGTGACGATGTTGTTGAGTCTGTCGATGGTGGAGTTGGCCTTGTCGTACAGCTCATCGTCGTTGAGCAGCTTACCCAGGCTGCCCTTGCCGTGGGCGATGGCGGTGGTAAGGGTTTGCAGCTGATCGATGGTGAGCACCACTTTGTGAGCAACGACGGGATCGCTGAGCAGCATGCCGGCGGTGCCTTTGCCGGAGTTGATGTTGTCGACCAGCACGCCGATTTTGTGGATCACTTCGTTGGTGGAGGCAAGGGCGTCCTGGCTGGTGCTGATGACGTCCTGGATCTGGGGGGTATTGGCAACCTTGAGCGTGGCGCCATCGCTCACCGACGCGCCAGTGGCCTTGGTGGATGAGATATCCAGGAAGGAATCGCCCAGGACGCCGGCCGATTTGATGGAGACGGTGGAATCGACGTGGAGCTGGGGGATGTATTTGGCGCTTACGCGAGCGGTGATCTGGACAGCGTCGGGCTCGTGGTGGGGGACGATCTGCACCTTTGTCACGTTACCGATGGTCACGCCGTCAAGGGTCACGGGGGCTCCGACCTTTACGCCGTTGGCATTGGTGAAGTACGACAGGAGGTTCAATTTGGGGGTGAAAAGGCCGCCGGTCGAGCCGGACATGAGGAAGATCAGGGCAGTCAACGCGATCAGCGCGACCAGGGCGAGAATGCCAACCTTCAACTGGGACCATTGCAGTTCTTTTTGGCTTGGCAAGTCGGATCGTCCTCGTTGGAGTGAGAATACCAGAACGGCGAGAAAATCCCAGGGAAAGGATGGGCAAGTTGTGGCCTGTGAAAGAAGCGTGCCCCGGGGATCGGATGGCTGCGGCTGCGGGGAGCAACGGTGGCTAGCGGGGGTTGATCAGGATTCGAGCGCGACGCTGGCCATGGCCACGAGGCCGGTGTGCGTCAGGGAAAGGGCGGCGTTCTGGACGCCGAGGCGCGAGGCAAGCTGGGCAGCGCGGCCGTGGAAACGCAGGCCGGGGCGGCCGCTGGGCTCGCGGGTGACTTCAATTTCGAGCCAGGTGACGCCGTAGCTGATGCCGGTTCCAAGAGCCTTGGCGGCGGCTTCCTTGGCGGCGAAGCGGGCGGCGAAGCTTTCCGCGGCGTTGCGCTTGCGCAGGCAATAGGCCTTCTCCAGCGGCGTGTAGATGCGGTCCAGAAAGCGGTCGCCAAAGCGGCTGATCGACCTTTGAATGCGCACGATTTCGGTGATGTCAATTCCCGTGCCGACGAGCATGTTGCTTGGAGGCTACCACAAAGGGGGTAGAGGAGCCGTCGCAGTACGGCACAGATCTGAAGGTCGGACGGTTTGCTCCGATAAGGGAGCCATGAACGAGAGATTGACCGCCATGGTGGAACCGAAGATCAGTGCCTGC